>JABDJZ010000344.1 GCA_013003255.1 Rhodothermales bacterium | reverse complement strand
GCATGGAACAAGACCCAGATAGGTGACTTGTCTAAACGCCCGACTTTGGGGCCTGGGATGGCAGTTGGACGTTGATCTGCAATGGCGACATCTCGCCCTGGACAACCACAGCGGAGCACATCTCATTCGAGCAGTGCACGCGTCCCCCCATCTGGTACAGTACGTGGCGGCACTCGGGACAGGTCTGTAAGCGCAGTCCAGGGATCGGTGGACGTTCTGATTTCTCGTTCATGCCGCTTGTATCGGCGCGTGGCGTCGCTGCTTGAACGCAAAGGAGACTGTAGGACGAATCCTACACAGGATCACGGGGTACACCTATTCTAGACTTTGGAACGCTCCTACGTCCGTTTTTTCGTCATTTTGGTAGGTTAACAGTGTAAATCAATCGTCTTTCCCGCTCCACATGGCCTTCGTCCTGCAGTTCGTCAAGATTCTCTCACTCGTCCTCTTGGCGGCTCCATTTGGTCCGGAGGAGGACCGGGCGGACCGAGCGCCAGCCTCCGAGGCGTGCGATGAAATTTGCCAGCAACTGCAGGCTGTGCCGGACACTGTCGTGGTTTCAAGGATCACGCGCGCCCTCCAGTCACCGGGGTTCGAACAGGAGTTTCCTCGGCTCGCCGGCGTTGATGATCGCATCGTCCGCTTCTACGAGGCGCACGGATTCCAGCCACAATGGATCGTGGGCACCCGGGTCAGCGAGCATGCCGACGCTCTGCTCCAGGATATCCGGAGTGCTGATCAGGATGGACTCCACTCAGAGGCATTCAGGCCGGACAGGGTTAGACGTGCATTGGACAGGTTGGCTCAGTCAGATTCTGTGTCGGCGATTGTTGACGCGGAGCTGGAGTTGACCAGGGCGTTCTTTCAGTATGCCTCAACCATGCTGACAGGCCGAGTAGATCCGCAAGAACTGAGTTCAGAGGTATACCTGCAGCCCGAGACCCTGCGGGTGGATTCGATCCTGACGGCGCTACTATCGGCGAAGAGTGACCCCGGATTTCGCGAGTCGCTGGTACCCCGCCACTCGCACTATGAAAGACTGGTTGCTGCTCTTGGACACTACCGGGCCTTGGAAGCGAAAGGCGGTTGGGCTCCGATTCCGGACGGGGAGACGCTGGAGCCTGGTGATGAGGACGCACGCGTGCCGGCCCTTCGCCAGCGTCTCTCGGTAACAGGTGACCTCTCGCAGGTGAGTGACCTCGCTGTGACCGGATTGCCGCGCGCTGACTGGAAGTTTGACGTCTCCGTGCAGCAAGCACTCGCCCATTTCCAACAACGACATGGCCTGGCCGTCGACAGCACCTTGGGGCCGGCCACGCTTGCTGCACTGAACGTTTCTGCATCACAGCGTGCCCGTCAGATTGAACTGAGCCTGGAGCGCTTGCGATGGCTACCCCAGGATCCGGGCGAACGCTACGTGATGGTCAACATCCCTGAGTTCAGAGTTCGCGGGTTTGACCGGAGCGGACCGACTGTGGATATGCGGGTGGTGGTTGGTGCTGATTACGGTGGGCACCAGACCCCCGTCTTCCAGGAGAACATGGACCACGTGGTAATCAATCCATATTGGAACGTGCCCTACAGCATTGCCTCCGAAGAGATTGCTCCCAGCGTCCGCGCCAACTCCAACTACCTGGCCAGCCGCAACTTCGAGGGCGTGGGTGGATCCGGCAAAGTGATCCCGGCGTCGAGCATCTCGGCCCAGGACATCATTGACGGACGACTGCGAATTCGACAGAAGCCCGGCGCGGGCAATGCCCTCGGCCTGATCAAGTTCATGTTTCCGAACCCGCACGCCATTTACTTGCACGACACGCCGGCTGACCACCTGTTTTCCGAGCCTGAGCGGGCCTTCAGTCACGGCTGTATTCGCCTCGAGGACCCTCCGGGGTTTGGCGAATGGGTGCTCCGCGCACAGGGCTGGGATCGCTCCCGGATCGAGCAGGAGATGGGCAACCCGGAGCGCACGCGCGTCGACCTGGACGAGGACATCCCCGTCTACATCATCTACCTGACGGCATTCGCAGATGAGGAGGGCGTGCACTTCCGGGATGACATCTACGGCAATGACGCGGTACTCGATCAAGCGCTCTCCAAGCTTGAGGAGGCGTCCTCCCGATGAACTGGAGAAAGGTCTTTCTCATAACCGGATTTCTCGCTGCGGGCGGACTCATCTGGAGTTCATGGCCCGCGGACTCAAGGATTTCTTCCAGTCTGATTGCTGCTCAGGAGGCCGCACTAACGGCAGATCGGGGTCTACCGGTCCAGCCCGCCCCGCCCGACGATGGGACTGCGCACAATGGCTTGCCTGAAGGAGTTTCCGTCGGCCCTCGCGCTTCATTCTCCGTTCAGGTCAAAGACCTGGTGGTGCCCTACCCCGTGATGGCGCTGTTCGTCCTCCCCTCGGAGGAAATTGAGCTTGAGACCATCTTCGAACGCCCTGGCGCCGAGTACCGCCTCCTGGTCGAGGCTGGAGAGGTCTCTGAGTCAGAGGAAGGGCGCTGGCTTTGGACCGCACCTTCGGAGCCGGGCTTCTACCCGTTGGTGATCGAAGGCCCCGTCGATACCGTGCGGCTCCACGTCTTCGTCCAGCAGCCCTTCCGCAATGGGGAACTGGTGCACAACGGCTACCGCATTGGTGCCTACCAGTCCC
>JABDJZ010000307.1 GCA_013003255.1 Rhodothermales bacterium | reverse complement strand
GGTTGGGGCCGGTGCCGAACTGCTCGGCACCACGACCGGATTCCCGTTCGGCTCTTACTTCTACACGCACTGGCTGGGGCCGCAGATGCTCGGCCATGTCCCATGGTTCATTCCGCCGTCCTGGTTTGCCCTGGGACTCGTTTCCTTTGACCTCGCGTCGCGACTGGGGCGTACCGGATGGCAGCGTATCGGGCTGGCGGCCGTATTCCTGACTCTCTGGGACGTATCCCTTGACCCGGCCATGAGCCGTGCTTTCCCCTTCTGGACCTATCCTGACGGCGGGTTCTTCTACGGAATGCCGCTCAGCAACTGGGTGGGGTGGCTGTTCACCGGAACCGTCATCATGATGGGCTTCGAGTGGATGCTCCGGGACCGTCAGGCCCATTCCCCACTCGCACCGGCCGTCTATCTGGTAAACTGTCTGTTCCCGATTGGCCTTTCGCTGCTCTACGGACTTTGGTGGGCCGTCCTGGCGGGCCTGGTGGCCACCTTCGTCGTGCTGTACCCGGTCACGCCGACCGTCGCCAGATTGGCGGACTCCATGCGCCTGCGACCCGCCTAGTCCACAAAGAGCGGTACAAAGTCGAAGCGGCCAACATCAAACAGGCCCCGGTCCCCGAGCTTTAGCGCAGGAATGACAAGCAGGGCCATAAACGAAAGCGTCATGTAGGGGGCTTTCAGGTCTGATCCCAGTTCCTTTGCGAAAGCAGTGATTGCCTCATAGGCCGCACCGACTTCCTCGCCGGATGCGGTACTCATCAGGCCTGCGACGGGCAGTTCCAGGGTGCGAACCTCCCGGCCGGAGACCGCAGAGATCCCACCTCCGGAAGCCGCCAGAGCGTCCACCGCCGCGGCCATCTCGGCGTCGGATGTCCCGACTACAATGATGTTGTGCGAATCGTGAGCCACGCTGGAGGCGATCGCGCCCGAGCGCAAACCGAAACCTTCGACAAAGCCCACCGCAGGGGGCGCGGGCGTATACCGGTTCACCACGCTCAGCTTGAGGAGGTCCCTTTCGGGATCAGCGACGGCCATGCCGTTTACCACCGTGGCGTCACGTACCACATCTCCACTCACGATTGCGCCATCGATCGCCTGGATCACTCGAAGGCTAGTGCCCTCCGCCAGGACGGCGAAGTCCCCCCGCGAGACCGAAGGTTTCTGAAACCGATTCAGGACCGCAGCCCCGCCAACCGTGAATCGCTCCGTGCCCGCCGCCGCCACGCAATCGCCCCCGATCCAGGTCTCGGCCACTGCGAAACTGTCTAGGTCAGCTACGCGAATGAAGTCTGCCCGGTCCCCGGGCTGCAGCAACCCCACGTTCAGGTTGTAGTGCTCGACCGGCGTGACGCAGGCCGCTCGCAATGTGTCCCAGAGTGCGCACCCTGCCATAATGGCTCTCGCGGCCATCTGATCGATCTGCCCTGCCACGAGATCATCCGGGTGCCGGTCATCGGAGCAGAACATCATTCGACCCGGGTATTCCGGCAATAGTCCGATGAGCGCATCGAAGTTCTTGGCGGCACTGCCTTCACGAATGGCGATCCGCATGCCGAGCTCCAGCTTTTCGCGCGCCTCGGCCTCCGTGGTACACTCGTGATCCGTCGAAATCCCGGCCTTGACGTACGTCTCGAGATCGGCGCCGCTCAATTGTGGGCAATGGCCGTCAACGGGCTTTCCCCGGTCATGAGCGGCCTGAATCTTGGCCATCACATCCGGCAGTCCCATGACTACGCCCGGATAGTTCATCATCTCGGAGAGGTAGCCGATCCGCGGGTCGTCCAAGAGGCGCGCCACCGCCTCTGGCCCCATCTCGGCCCCCGCCGACTCAAACGGGGTGGCCGGGACGCAGGACGGCGCGCCGAAGGCCACGACCAGCGGCACGCGGTCTGCGTCTGCCAGCATGTATTCCACGCCTGCGATGCCCAGCACATTGGCGATCTCGTGGGGATCCGAGACGGTTGCCACCGTGCCATGCCTGACGGCAAGTCTGGCAAACTCAGACGGCACCAACATGGAACTCTCGATGTGAATGTGCGCATCCACGAACCCTGGCATCAGGAAGCCGGGTGACGCTGACTGCGTTTCCTCAACGCCGATGATCCGTCCGTCCTCAACGTGCAGAACTCCGGGGAACGTCCGCTTCCGGAGCGGATCAACGATAGTACCGCTATGGGCTTGGGTCTGTGACATGCTCCGGGTGTGCTAGCAGAATGTTTCGGGCGCGAGGCCCGTGGTTGAAGAGGAGGTCGATGGCGCTGAGGTCGGGTACGAAGCCTTCAAACGCCTGGCGGTAGACGGGGCCCGAGGCGGCCGGCGGCCCCGGGGCGCTGGCCGGGGGTTGGTCTGGCGGCCCGGCGGTGTTGGTGGCTTCGCCTCCGGCCGCGAGTTGGCCAAGAGGCCGAGTGGCGGCCGCCGGCCCCGGCGCCGCGTTTACCTCGCGAATCCCGGCCTGACAGCCCAGCCACCGTGCCATGACCCTCAGGGCCGGAAC
>JABDJZ010000257.1 GCA_013003255.1 Rhodothermales bacterium | reverse complement strand
GCCCAGGAAATGGCCGATGAACTGGTGGACGAAGCACTGGCGATGCCGCTGCCGGATCCGCCGGATTGGGCCAATGAAGCCATACCCGGTCGAGGCGCCAGTCAGGAGGAGCGCGCGGCCTACATGGACCTGAATGCGGAGTGGCAGCTCGAATACCGCGTCGACTGGCTTTCCAGGATGCGGGCCGATGGTCTCCGGGAACGCCTTGCACTGACGTGGCACAACCATTTCGTCACGGGTACCACCGTCTACCGCTACGCCGTGTTTTCCTACCGGTACGTCGAAATGCTGCGGCGTTACGCCCTGGGCAATCTGAAGGCGTTCGTGCACGCGGTGGGACTCGACCCTGCGATGCTGATCTATCTGAACGGAATCCAGAACCGGGCCGGGGCGCCGAATGAGAACTACGCCCGGGAACTGCTGGAACTGTTCACCATGGGTCAGGCCGGCCCCGATGGTAGCGCCAACTACACCGAGGATGACATTCAGGAGATTGCGCGCGCGATGACCGGGTGGCAGGTTTCCGGCTCGACGCTGGAGGCAGTCTTCTTCCAGGGCCGTTTCGACGACGGCCAGAAGACCATATTCGGCGAGACCGCGGTATTTGACTACGACGGAGTCATCGATCTCCTGTTCGAAAAGCGCGGACCCCAAATAGCCCATTTCGTCTGCCGCCACCTCTACGAGAGCCTGGTCTACGCCGAGGCCGACGAAGCCTTCGTGGCGGACCTGGCCGCCCTCCTGGTGTCGGAGGACTTTGAGTTGGCGCCGGTCATCAGGGCACTGATGGCAAGCGCTCACTTTCATGATCCGGTGGCCCACGGGGCACAGATCAAGTCCCCCCTTGAGCACGCCATCGGACTCACCATCGAGACCGCCGTGGAGCCTACCGAGCAGACGCTGGCCATTCTGTACCGCACGGCACGGGCAAACGGGCAGTCCCTCCTGGACCCTCCGAATGTGGCCGGCTGGCCAGGCCATCACGACTGGATCAATACCACCACGCTGCCCTACCGCTGGTTCGTCTCCGACGCGCTGCTTTCCGGCCGGGGCGGTACCGATATCGACCTGGTGCCTCTTGCCGAGATGCTGCACGACACCAGCGACACGGAGGCCGCCTTCCGACTTCCCCTCAAGCTGGTTGAGCACCTGATTCCCGCTCCGGCGGATCTGCTCGACATCCCCGAGATCGCCGACGAGTTCGGCGGTGATCTGGTCAATTTTCCCATCCCGGAATGGGTCAACAGCGCCCCTCCTCACGTCCGCAACCTCGCCAAGATGTTTCTGGGCGGGTTGCCGTGGTACGAATGGTCACCCTATGTCCCCGGTGCCAACGAGCGCCTGACATCATTCGTCCGCCAGCTTTCGCAGTACCCGGAACACCAGTTGGCTTGAGGTAACGCCATGTGTAAACACCATAATCATACTGGGCGGAAAGGGAGTGCGCTGTCGGACGGACAGGCTCATGAACATGACCATCAGACCTGGTCACGGCGCGACTTCCTGGCCAACGTCGGCCTGACTGCGGCTGCAGGGACCATCGGACTTTCCGGCCTGCCCATCCGGGCCTTTGCGCGGACAACGATGCTTCAGGAGCTGGCCTCCGTCGAGACGGACCGGGTCTTGGTCATCCTTCAACTGTCGGGCGGTAACGACGGGTTGAATACGGTCATTCCCTACCGGAACGACCTCTATTTCAATGCCCGCCCAAACCTCGCCATCAACGACAGCATCGCGATTTCGGGGGACTACGGACTGCACCCCAACATGGGCGGGATGGCCTCCATGTTCGGCGAAGGCAACGTCGGGATCATCCACACCGTGGGCTACCCCGAAGCGGACCTCTCTCACTTCCGGTCCACGGACATCTGGATGACCGCCGGTGACGGCAATGACGTGCCGACCACGGGCTGGGCTGGGCGCTACCTGGATAATGAGTTTCCCGAATACGCCGAGGCTCCAACCAGCTATCCGCTGGCCGTCCAACTGGGTGGCGGTGCGCCTCTGATGTTTCAGGGACCGGCCTCCCAGATGGGTATGTCCGTCCAGAGCATGGAGCTGTTCGACCGGATTGCGACCTCCGCCGAGCTCTACACCACGGACAATCTTCCTGCCACCCGTCTGGGTGGCGAGATGGCGTTTCTGCGTTCGGTGGCGAATGACTCCTACCTCTTTGCCGAGGCCATCCAGGACGCCTCCAGCGCAGGCAGCAACGCGGCCGAATATGCCACGCCGAATCCGCTGGCCGACCAATTGGCGGCAGTGGCGCGACTGATCCGGGGCGGCCTCGGTTCACGCATCTACCACGTATCGCTGGGTGGCTTTGACACCCATGCCGGACAAGCGGGCACCCACGCAACCCTGCTCCGCTACATTTCCGAGGCGGTATCCTCCTTCATGGCGGACCTGAGCACTGACGGCTGGGCCGATCGCACGGCGGTCATGTCCTTCAGCGAGTTCGGCCGGCGCGTGGGCCAGAACGGGTCGCAGGGAACGGACCACGGGACGGCCGCACCGCTATTCTTGTTCGGTCCATCTATCAAGGGCGGCTTTCAGGGTACCGAACCTGACTTGGCCAACCTGGTGAACGGCAATCTGGCCTTCGGCACCGACTTCCGATCCGTTTACGCATCGGTGCTGACCTCCTGGTTTGGACTCGCGCCGGCCACCACGGCAGGCATTCTGGGCGGGGCGTTTCCGACCCTCGACCTGTTTGAGGCTGGTGTAGGCACGTCGACGGCAAACCAGACTTCCCTGCCGTCCGTGGTACAGATTGACGCCGCCTATCCCAATCCGGCCGCCAACCAGGTGAACATCACATTCTCGGTCGACCGCGCCACGCCGGGCCGCCTGGAGCTTTTCGACATGCTGGGCCGACGTGTCCACGCTGCGGATCTCGGCACCATGGCGCCGGGAAGCACCAGCGTACGCGTTCCTACAACCGGCTATGCGCCGGGCACCTACGTCGCCCGCCTGACGGCCGGTCAGCGTACGGCCTCTTCAACCCTGGTAATCGCGCGTTAGTTGGCCTTGCCCGCGGCCGGCTTGCCTTTCCGGCTCTTGGACGGCGTGACCTTGGGCGCGCCATTGTGACCGTCTCCCGACGCCACGACGCCTGTGTCCCCAGGAAACTGGCGAACGAAGTCCGTGCGAACGGGACTACCGGTCCCGGCAGCAATCGGGGATGACTCGTGGATGTAGAAGTCGGCGTTCGGCAAGGTGTCGTTGTAGCGACGGGCCATTGCGGCTGCCTCAGGCATCGAATCGTCCGCGTTCTCGGTGAGTTCGCGAATGTTGTTTTGGATGCGAAGCGAGAACAGATCAAACCCGTGACGGAACGCGGTCTCCTGCATGTCGAACTCGGCCCCACCGGCGCCGGAGCGGATCAACTGATCCATCCGGGACAGGGATGCGGCGAGCGCAAACAGGTAGATGGCGTTGTCCGCCACGCGGGCCTGCACGGCCTGTCGCGTGATGATCTCCTCGCGGTACCACTTGGACGCCATCTTGAAGAAGTGCGAGTGGTCCTGCACCAGGCCGCTCAAGCGGTTTGCGTAGGGCTGGAGCGTCGGGTGCACGCGGGTGATGCCGGGTGCCGAAGGCTTCAGGCCGACAAACAGCTGCAGCGCGAGCGGGATGGCCCGGCCGAGGAGTCGCGTGTTCGAGGCGTTGCCCAGAATGCGACCCAGGTTCTCGACCATGGACTCGTCCGAATCCCAGCCCAGCGCTTCCTGAATTCCGATCATCTGCTCGGCGAGCTGCTTTCCGCCGTAGGCAAAGACGAACGGCTGCATGACCTCGTTGGAGCCCTCCACCACGCGGTGGATGCGATTGTCGCGCCACAGGCGCTCAATCTCGTTCTCGGTCATGAAGGCCTCGCCCCCCATGATCTGCATGGCGTCGTCGATGACCTCCCAGCCGATCTGGGATGAGAACACCTTGGTCATCGCGGTTTCAACCATGATGTCCTTGTCGTGCCGGTCCAGCATGCCCGTCATGAGGTACAGCATGGCGTCCGCCGCAAACGTGAACGCGTGCATGCGGGCGATTCGCTGCTGCACCAGCTCGAAGTCGGCCAGCGGTCGGTCAAACTGGTAGCGGGTCTGCACCCATTTGGTGGCCTGGTCCCGGGCCCGCTTGGCCGCACCGGTGATGCCGGCCGACAGCGTGCAGCGGCCAAAGTTGAGGCAGGTGAGCGCGACGTTGAGTCCCCGACCCTCCTTGTGGAGGAGATTGTCGGCGGGCACCTTCACATCCTTGAAGCGGATGCGGGCCTGCCAGGTACCCCGGATGCAGGACTTGCTCCGGTTCTTCTGGAAGATCTCGATGCCGTCCATGTCCGGCGTGCAAATGAGTGCCGTGACCTTGTCGGTCTCCTTGCCCGTCTTGGGATCCACCATCCGCTGCTTGGCCATGACGGTAAACATCCCACTCAGGGCACCGGAAGTGCTCCACTTCTTCTCGCCATTGAGAATGAAGTGGGACCCGTCCTCCGACTTGACGCAGCGGGTCTCCTGACCGGCCGCATCGGATCCAACCTGGGGCTCCGAAAGACAAAACGCAGAGAGGAATTCGCGGGCCACCTTCGGCAGGTACAGCTTTTTCTGTTCCTCCGTGCCGAAAAGCATGATGGCCTTGCACCCGATGGACTGGTGCGCCGAGACCATCACCGAACTCGATCCGCAGTAGCTGCCGATCATCTCCAGCACGCGGTTGTAGCTGGTGATTCCAAGGCCGAGGCCACCGTACTCCTCAGGCACCGTCATGCCCATCACGCCCAAATCGAACAGGCGCTTGATGGCCCACTCGGGAATGAACTCCTCCTGGTCGATCTGGACCGACGGGTGCTCATTCTTCAGGTAGTCCTCCAGGCGCTCAAGAAGCGCCTCGCACTTCTCGGTCTCCTCAGCCGAGGACTGCGGGTAGGGGAACACATACTCCTCCTGGAATCGCCCCCAGAACAGGTTCTTGGCGAAGCCCATCGTGGAGGGCTCCGGACCCATCATGGTTTCGATGTCCCGGATCATGTCCTTGTCGCGGGACGAGACGTTCTTGAGTTTCAGGTTGTCGAATGCCATGGCGGTGGAGATCTGTAATGGAGTTTCTTGGCGGAATCACGCAGCCAGCGAATTTTCGCTAGAACGCATGAACCTCCGTCAGGATTCAATCTGAGGGTACCTGTACCTTGCCGTTCCACCGCTTATTCAAACCGCATGCCGACATTTCGCGACCGCCTGGTTCAGGCCCAACGCACCACCCGCTCCGCGCTCTGCGTAGGCCTCGACCCCGACCTTGAGCGCATTCCGGAGCATCTGACCCGCTCGAGGACCCCTGAAGCGGCCGTGGAGCATTTCTGCCGGGCCATTGTCGAGGCCACCGCGCCCGTCGCTTCAGCCTACAAACTCAACTTCGCATTCTTTGAGCGACTGGGCGACCGCGGGTTCGCGGTCCTTCGACGGGTTCTGGAGAGCATTCCCAACGGCCGCATTACCATCGCCGACGCCAAGCGCGGCGACATCGGAAATTCGGCTCGCTTCTACGCCGGATCCGCCCTTCATGACCTTGGCTTCGACTCCATCACGGTCAGCCCCTACATGGGTCAGGACAGCGTGATGCCCTTCATCCAGGATGCCGCCCACGCCGCATTCATCCTGGTGCGGACCTCGAACCCGGGCCGCACGGACCTCCAGGACCTGCTCGTGGAGGGCACGCCCCTGTACGCGCGCGTCGCCGAAACTGCCATGCAATGGGACGCGGAGGCCGCAGGGAGCATCGGCTTCGTGGTCGGTGCATCGGATTTGCAGGCCATGGCACGCATCAGGGCCCTGGGCCCGGGCGTCCCATTCCTGATCCCCGGCGTCGGTGCCCAGGGAGGCGACCCGGCGGAAGTCCTCGCCTGTTCGGGCCATGCGCCCGGCCTCAGCGTGGTCAACTCAAGCAGGGGTATCTGTTACGCATCACCGGGAAGCGATTTCGCAGAGGCGGCTGCCCGGGCGGCCCGGACCGCGGCGGACGCACTCCCGGTATCGCCGGAGACGGTCCATGGGTAGCCCACTCGTTCGCATCGTCCGCCTGACGCTCCGACCCGATGCGGTCGACGCGTTCAGGGAGATATTTGAGAAGGCCGCGCCAGTGATCCGGTCTTCTCCCGGATGCATCTCGCTCGAACTGTGGGCAGATGCCCGCTTCCCCAACATTGTCACTACCCACTCGCGATGGGAGAACGCTGAGGCCCTGGAGCACTACCGGTCGTCGCCGTTCTTCCGCCAGACGTGGGCCCGGACCAAGACCCTGTTCGCCGCGCCTCCGTTTGCGGCGAGTCATGTAGTGGCTGGCTGAAGGGGCAACCGGTGGAGCCGACGCCGACACCGCGGACGCGGCAACCGGTGGCGCCAGCGCCAACACCGGGCACGCCCCCAAGAGCGGCGGCAAGAAAATCACCTCCGCGGCCTTTGGCAGCGTGTCGCTTGGCCGATACCGGAGAGGACTCCGCTATCCCATGCAGCAACGCGCCGCACATAACCCCGGCAGATCCGGCCTGGATCTCGAGTTTCCGCCCATGTCATGGACGGTGCGCGAGGTCAACCGCCTTGTGCGTGCCGGTACCCGGTCTACGGACGAACTGGCGGATGTCATCGCGTCCGATCCAATGATGGCGGCTACCATCCTGCGCCGCGTCAACTCCGCACTATATGGCGTGAGGCGCCAGGTAACCGACCTTCGGAAGGCCGTCTATCTGCTCGGGTTCGAGGACGTGGCGAATCTTGTGCTGACCGCATCCTTCCTGAAATTGGCTGACGTTGTCAGCTCGAGGGCTGAGGAACGGCTCTTCAAGGACCTGATGCAGCTGAGCCTTGGCGCTGCCATGTACGGTCAGATTCTGGCCAATGAACTGGGCCTGGAAGACTCCGGCGCGGCCTACTCGGCCGGACTGCTCCACACGAGCGGACGCCTGGTCCTTCTGTTCAATTTCGGAGATCAGTACACGCCGCTCTGCCGTCCCGGGACAACCAAGCCGTTTCCCGAGGCCGCCGTGGAGCGCAGCGTTGTCGGAATCGACAACGCACAGGCGAGTGGGCTCGCGCTTGCCGAGTGGCAAATGCCGGACGACCTCATCCAGATTGTCAGCTGTGTGGAGGCGCCTGGTAGACTCAAGGATCCCGGCCTGCGGGAAGTGGCCCTTTGCGTGGGCATCGCCATCTCCGCCGCGGAGCAGCTATGCCTGAACAGGCGGGCCAGTCTGCCATTCGAGGCCAAGGCTGCGCTGCACGTGATGGCCAGATTACACGGAAAGCGTGCGTCCGACGTGGCCGCTCGTATCAGCGAGGAGCGGCAGACGGTCAACGACCACATCGCGCTCCTGGCGGGCGACCTGTCGTTCGACTGAGGCGGTCGGCTACCAGGCCAGACTGAGCCCTACCTGCACGGTTCTCCCCGGTCCTGGCAATCCCAACTGGGGGAAGACGGATCGATCCGTGAGATTGTCCAGGCGCAAAAAGATTTCCCCGAAGAGGCCACCCGAGGTATAGTGCCGCATGGACGCGCGGACGTTGATGTGCAGCACGTCCGGCAACTCCACGAGCACATTGTCCGGGTCGAGGCCGTAGGCGTCCCCTGTATACACGAACTCCGCCGAGAGCGTGCTTCCTCCACGAGGTGCAGCCGTCAGGCCGAGGCTCAAAAGCGTACCCGGCTTCTCCACCAACCGTTCGCGGTCCGTGTCACCAAGCGCCCTGCCACTGCTTACGGTAGCCGAATAGCGGGCAGACAGGACTCCTCCCGGATCCACGTTCCCAACCAGTTCAAGCCCCAGGACTCGGCTCCCCTCGAGGTTGATCCGCTGCCTGCGCCGCTCTCCGTCAACCTCCACGTTCTGCTGATCGATGGTGTCCCATGTC
>JABDJZ010000233.1 GCA_013003255.1 Rhodothermales bacterium | reverse complement strand
CCATGGCCTTCATCTGTCGATAGAGGCCGATTGTGCCCGCTCCGTCGGCGACGATGAGGTGCCCGCCCGGGTTGAGCGCGTCGAAGATGCCCTGGAACAGGAGTTCATAACGCGACTCCGCCTCGGCACCCTCCACGTCCAGACCTACAATTTCCTGGAGGGCCAGGGATGCCACGACGACATCGTACGGGCCGCCCGGGATCGCTTCGCCATCGGCGGAGATGGTAGCCTGGATGGCCAGCGGTCCTTCGCTGATTTCAGAGACTTTAGCCTGCGCCAGCGCAAGGAGGTCTTCGTCCTGATCCAGCATGGTCAGCCGGATGCCAGGGTATGCCGACATCACTGCGAATCCGGCGTTGCCCGTGCCGCAACCCACGTCACAGACGCTCACACCAGGGCCAAGCGGAGGCAGGGCGGCAAGGATCTCCTCCAGCATCGGCAGAATGAGCGGTATCCGACGCTCCACGTGGAGGTCATACCAGTAGCCGTTTTGCCAGAAGCCTCCTTTTCCAAGGAGTCCCTTTCGCCAGCTCGGTGTCTTCATAGGGTGGGGTGCGGAGGATTGAATCTCCGCCATGCGGAATATCGCGGTGGGAGGCGTTCCACAACGCGGAACCCTCCTTGATCCCCCATCCGCGGCGAATTATGGACAACCGGGAGATTCCCGGGCCACCAGGCCGCCCGGTTCGTCGCCGCCGGCCGCGGTGCTGGGCACGCCGCCGCGCTTGATCACGCCGCTGGGCCGCGCGCTCCTATGCCGCCGGTCGCTTGTAGATGCCCGTCTGGTTCACGTGGCCCACATAGCGACCAAGTACCCGAACCTCCTCAAATACATCGGGTCGAATGTTGATGGCATCGTACTCCGGGTTTGCAGGCTCCAGGCGGAGGCCCTGCTCGTCATAGTACACGCGCTTCAGCGATGTCTCGCCGTTGTAGAGGATGGCGCCGATCCCCCCGTTGGGAATGTCATCGTCCATCAGCAGGACATAGTCGCCATCATTGATGTCCGCGCCGATCATTGAGGTGCCGGAGACGCGAATGGCGTAGATCCGATCCATGCTTGGAAACAGCATGTCCAGCGTGATCGTGCCCATCTGCGCATCGACGGCCTCCTGCAGCGTGCCCGCCGTAATGATGCCGCGAATGGGAATGCCGCGGCTGGGCGACCCCTCATTCTCGGGCTCCGGGAAGCGGTAGCCGTCATCGTCCCGCTCCAGATAGCCTTTCTTGGTCAGCGCCTCCAGGTTCTGGGTAACGCTGTTGGGAGAACGGTACCCGAACTCGTCGATCAGTTCACGATAGGTCGGCCACCCACCCGTGGTGCGGTGGAATCTCCGGAGGTAATCGAGAAAAAGCCGCTGCTTGTTGGTCAGACGTCTGGACATGGCGCTAACATGAGTCACATACATGTATCATGTGTTATGATACGCGGAGCGACCTACAAGGGCAAGCGCGGTTATCCGTTCAATTGCCCCAGGACCCGGGCCGTTCGGTGCGGGAACGAATCCTCGACGTGATACTCGATGAATGCGTCCACCAGGGCGTTCACCTCCGAGGCCGTGCGGTCATCCATCGACATGCGCAGTGCCACCGCGGGGTCTGCGCGCGTACACACTGCAAAAGCCCGTAGCGCTGAACGCGACGCCTTCACCCCCTGTGTCCCTGCCGGCCGGTACTCCGCTACCTGACCGCCATCCAGCTGCAACCAGCCGCCTTCAGCAGGAAGTTGCTCTACGCGTTCCCGCGTGAAGGACGGCGAAAAGCCCAGGATACCCGCGAGGCGCATCGCGAATACGGGCCACACGTTGTCCACCCGTTCCGCCGTATTCAGCATGCGCAGCGTATCCACCTGATGCTGAAGTACGCTCGGACTCGGCTGTCCGGACTGCATCAGGGCACCGGTCAATTCAATGGTCCGAATGCCCACGCCGAGTCGTTCCAGGGATCTGCCAATGGTGCTGAATACCTCCACATGACTGGACTCGGACAGCGTCTGCAGGTCCCGCCCCGGGCGAAAGTGAATCACCGCCTGAATCCACGACATGGGCTCCAACGTGGATCCGAATCGGCTCTTGGGTGACCGGGCGCCTCGGGCCATTACCCCCACGCGGCCGTGGTCCCGGGTCAGCAGATTGACGATGCGGCTGGTCTCGCCGTACTCCGTGGAGCGCAGGACCACCGCGTCAGTCCTGAGAATGTCGGTGCGGCTGGAGGCCATGGGGGCAGTTTATTGCTGGCCGAAGTTACGGCTTGGGTCACCCTGGGTCTTCCAGTCATGTGGCGGAGCGAAATCAGGAAGTACATCTACCGCCTGGAGGTCCGGTTCGGGCTGACATCGGCGGAATTTCGGGGGTATCTACTGCTGGCGCTCCTCATGGCTGCGGGCGTGACCATTCGTGAGTTCAGCTTAAGGATTCCGGCCGTGGACCAGGACCTGTATCGCGAGTTGGAAGAGGAGTTTGCCCGGCAGGCCCAGAGAATGCGGGCGATGGAACTCGTGGGCCCTGTCCAGGAGGAACTCCCCGATCTGGCTGTGGCGCCCATGCCCGCTGTGCGCCCGGAGAACCTGATTGATCTCAACACGGCGACCAGCACCCAACTGGAGACACTTCCCCGAATCGGCCCCGCGCTTGCCGGCCGCATCCTCCGACACCGGCAACGTTACGGCCCCTTCCGCTCCGTCAACGATTTACTGATGGTAGACGGGATCGGACCTGCGACACTCTCGGGACTCAGACTGCTGGTCCGGGCTGGTCTTCCTGCAAACGGTCCCGCCGACGGGCCTCCGCGTGAAGCTCCTCGTCAGTGACTTCCTCGAGCATGGCCTCTTCCCGCTTCATGAAGCGGTACACGGGAATCAGCAGCGCGGCAGCCAGCGCTGCGAAGCCAATGGTGGTGACGACGATGACAACGACGTACTGACTGGGCATCAGGTAGTCTCCATGACGTGAGCCACTTCCTGCCTGCCCGCGAAGACCACGAACACGGCTACGAACGGCAGCGCCAGGTTGAACGTGGCAATCCCGTAGACCACCATGCCGATGGCCATCAAAATCCCCACAAAGGAGGCGATGTGCGTCGCGCGACGGTAATCAGTCCGAGTGGCAAGGAGCGCCCTAAAGACACGTCCGCCGTCCATCGGAAACGCGGGGAGCATGTTGAACCCGACAAGGACCAGGTTGACGTACATCAGCATCTCCACCAGTCCGCCATCGCCTGCAAGGACGGTGGCCAGGGAGTCTGCACCCTGGCCGACACCACCCAGCACGGCAAGTACAGCGGCAATGGCCAGGTTTACTGCCGGTCCCGCCAGAGCGATCACCAATTCCTGTTTCGGCTCGCGCGGAATGCGTTGCAGGCGAGCGATCCCGCCGATCGGATACATGGTGATGTCCAGCGTCGGAATCCCGTACCGGCGGGCCGCGAAGGAGTGGCCAAGCTCATGGAGCACCACGCATCCGAAGACGGCCAGCACCAGGAGAATGCCCATCAGCGCCGCACCCACCGTCGCCCCGAGGTACATGTAGTACCCGAACAGCGCGGCCAGCATCAACCAGAACGTCCAGTGGACGAAGATGCCGATTCCGGAAACGGTGCCGATGCGGGATGATCCTTTCATGCTAGAGGCGACTGGTATTCGATGGGCTGAGGACTCAGACCCGGCCCTCCAGGGCCATCAATCGCTGAATCCGCACCTCGGTAGACGGGTGCGTGGAGAAAAGGGTGCGCACCCCGCGCATTCCACCGGCGAACGGGTTCACGATGAACATGTGTGCCGTGGCCGGATTGGCCTCCATCGGTACGCGTTCCGTCCCCTGCTGCAGCCTCGACAGCGCGCTGGCCAGCGAGCGCGGGTTGCCGCAGATCTCGGCCCCTCCCCGGTCCGCGGCAAACTCGCGCGAACGGGAGATGGCCATCTGGATGAGCATCGCTGCTACCGGAGCCAGGAAAAGCATCAGCAGGTTTGCCACGAGGCTTCCACGATCACGATCGCCGGCAAACATGCCGAAGCGGGCCAGCAGGGTAATTGCGGCGGCCAGCGTGGCAGCGATGGTGGAAGTCAGGATGTCGCGATTCTTGATGTGCGCCAGTTCGTGGGCGATGACCCCTTCCAGTTCGTCCCGCTGAAGCAAGCGCACAATGCCGTTGGTAACGGCCACAGCCGAGTTGGAAGGGTTGCGACCCGTGGCGAACGCGTTCGGTTGGTCCGAAGGCGTGACGTAAACCTTGGGCATCGGAAGACCGGCGCGTTGGCGGAGGCGATCCACCATGTCGTAGAGTTCCGGCGCCTGCTCCCGGGTCACCTCCTGCGCCTTGTACATCTTGAGCACAATCTTGTCACTGAACCAGTAGCTGCCAAAGTTCAGCGCGAGGGCCACCAGGAATGCAATGATCATCCCTGTCTGACCATAGATCCCCCCGCCAATCAGTGCAAAGAGCACCATCATGACTGCCATGAGGACTGTGGTTCTGAGATAGTTCATTGGGCGTCAGAGCGTGTTTGTGACGACAAGTACATCATATATGGCGTGGGTCCATGCTGCGATCCCGAACCCTCGCAGAAGAAACAGGGCATTCAGCGCGAGGCCGAAGAGAAAGCGGAAGGTGAACGAGGGCAGCTGGAACGGATCACCGTAAGCGCCCACGTAGTGCACGGCGCTGAAGACAATTGCCCCCAGGATGGCCGCCGCCAGATAGGCCGGGATGTCCCGGGGGGGTGCGGCGCCTTCGACAACCGGTTTGGTCCTCCGCCGCACGCGGCTGAACACCCAGAAGAGGCCGCCGACCAGGAAGACGCGAAACACGAGTTCCTCGTAGAGCCCTGCGCCCAGGGAAAGGGCCAGCATCTTGGAGAGTGGAAGTTCAACCTGGGCCGCCGCCAGTGCGGTCACGGGGGCCACATTGTAGTAGAGGGCTCCCACCAATCGCGAGACGATGAAGGCCACTACCACGGCGTATGCGGTGCTCTCGGCCAGCATCCAACCGAAATACTTCGGCCGAATCTTCAGTCCGGCCTTCCGATCCCGGTGAACCACCCACAGGCCGGTGAGGATCACCAACAGTCCAATGGCAAACATCCCGGGATCGCCAACCAGGGCAATGATCTGCTTGATCC
>JABDJZ010000206.1 GCA_013003255.1 Rhodothermales bacterium | reverse complement strand
ACATGGCGGGCTCCATCGGCCCGTATTTCTTCTTCGAGGGGCGGTTTACCGAGAACGCGCAACGTGTGGTGAACCCCCAGTACCGCGATGGATCGTACCCCCGGCTTGGCTTCGTGCACCGGAGCGGAGAATCGCACACGTGGATGGATGCGGTGGGTGTGGTCGGCGTGCGCTCCAAGTACCTCGAGGCCCGCTTTGGCCGCGACCGGTACCGGTGGGGGAATGGTCTGAACAGCGCGTATCTGTCCAACTACGCGCCGCCCATCGACCACTTGCTGCTGAAGGCGCGTTTCTGGCGGGTGGAGTACGTGAGCCTGTTCTCGGGGTATGCGTCTTCTCAGGCACCCGGAGCGGAGCGGGGGGACACTATCCGGCGCCGCAAGTACGGCTCCACCCACCGGCTCTCCGTGCACCTGCCCTTCCGGTTTGAGGCGAGCGTCTTCGAGACGGTGGTCTTCGCCACGGACTCGCTGGAGGTTCGCGAGCGTTTCGACCTGTCCTACGCCAACCCGGTCATCTTTTTGCGGGCTGTGGAGCGTGATCGGGGTAGTCCGGACAACGTCCTGCTGGGCAGCAGCCTGGCATGGCGCCCGGTGAAAGGCCTGCGGGTCTACGTGGAACTCCTACTGGACGAGTTCAAGGCGGACAACATTGGCAAGGAGTGGTGGGCCAACAAGTGGATCTGGAACTACGGGCTGCAGACGGCGGATCTGGGTCTTTCCGGTCTGACGGCACGGTTCGAGGCGGCGCGCCTCCGGCCGTTCATCTACAGCCACGACGATGAGATAGACGCCTACGTGCACTTTGGGGATCTGCTGGGGCATCCCGCCGGGCCCAACGCCTGGGACTACACAATCGCGCTGGACTACCAGGCCACCCCGCGATTCAGGCTATCGGCCAACACCGCCATCACGCGGCGCGGAAGAAACGATGGAGCCATCAACTACGGCAGCGACCCGCTGGTGGATTACGCGGCTGGTCGGGAGGACGAATTCGGCCACGCAATTCTCCAGGGAATCCGGCAGACGCAGATTCTGAGCGAGGCATTCGCCAGTTACGAGTTGCTGCCGTACCTGTATATGGATCTGGCCGTCAGGTACGAATCGCTCGATGACGCCGAGCTGGGACTGGACCGTTGGGTGGTGCCGTTCGCGCAGTTGCGTTGGGGAGTGCCTTTCCCTTCGGCGCGCTGGTAGCGGGCCGCGGCAACTCGGCCGCAAGGGGCGCTGGCGGGCCGCGATTGGGGCGCTCGCAACGAAGTGCCTGCGGCCACCTGGCCTTACAGCCCTGTGCGCAGTTCCTCGTTGAGGAGTTTGCCCCACGTCTTGTCGAAGGCGTGAACCCGACTTGTGGCGCCGGAATCATTGACAATCGGTCGCCCCTCGTTGGCCCACTTGAAAATGGACCCTTCCAGGTTCACGACTTCGAACCCGGCCTCCTGAAGTCGTTTGGCCAGCGCTGAGGAGCGGTACCCCACGGAGCAGTAGGTAACAATGGGTCCAGCAGGATCGAGCGCAGAGAAGTCCGTGGCGTCGGGATCGATGTGGATGGCGCCCGGCAAGCGGCTGACCACATACTCCTCGGCCTCACGTACATCCAGAATCGTGACGGCCGTGGTGTCGGAAAGAATGACGGACAGCGAGTCCGTTGAGATCTGCGTGACCTCCGGAAACGCCGTGCGGACCATGGTCCGAACGGCGCTCCACTCCATGGCCGGCGTGCAGCCAGCGGTGGAGAGCAGCAAAACAGAAACGGGCCCCGGCGCAAAGCGCCGGAGCCCGTTCATGATTTTGCTGCGCCAGTCGGCTGCGATCACTTCAGCTTGAAGGTGATCGGCAGGGACATCTTGACCTTCACCGGCTGACCGCGCTGGCGGCCGGGGGTAAATTGTGCAGTCTGGACCGCCTTGATGGCTTCCTCGTCACAGCCGGCGCCGATGCCGCGAACCACAACCGGGTTCTCGACTCTGCCCTGCTCGTTGACAACGAACTGCACGATCACACGACCCTCAACACCAGCCTTCTTGGCGATTTCGGGGTAGCGAATCTTCTTCTGCAGCTCGCCAAGGCCACCCTGAAGCTCCGGCATCTGCTCCACGATCACAAAGATCTCGGGCTCGGGCTCGGGCTCGTCAGCGGGTGGGGGAGGAGGCGGAGGCAGGTCTACGGCTGCGTCGAGGTCCAGAGAGACGTCGAGATCCAGATCGTCATCGTCTAGAATCTCGTCGTTTGGAACCTCAACCGGCACGGGTGGACGTGGCGGCGGCGGCGGCTTCTCGATCTGCTGGGTCTGCTGGATTTCCTCCATCTGGACCACTTCCTGCTCCGTCAGCGCGACATCAAAGTCCGAATCGCTGCGGAGATCGAGACGAAACGCCACGATCAGAAGGGCCAGGGTTAGAATCATCCCAACCTCGACAAAAAGCGGGTACCGCTTCTTGAGATCAGCCTTTTCGGTCTTGCGAAGGGCCATGGTTAGTTGGTTGGTCTAGTGTTGACAAGCGCTTGGCGCCCGCTTCAATGGGGACGTCAAATATATCCGTCCACCATAGTAAACGGAAGGGGCGCAAGAATTGTTGTTGAGAAAGAGGGCCGATGGCTCGTCAGGAATCCCCGTGCCTGGCGGCCTCTTCTCGGTAAATAGACACTGAATACCCGGCCGAGTTGCCGAAAGGTCCCGAATTGAACAAATTCGGCCCCGTTCGGGAGAAGGGCATTCTCACTTGCCGGCGTCGCACCTTTCGGCCCCAGTCGGGACTATACCGGCATCCCGCGGCAATATTACGCCTGCGGCTCGGGGTGGTAGTGTCGCCACAGCTTGAATGCGCCGACCCCAGCCAGTACCCCGACGGCGTTGGCAAGTGCGTCCATCGGGTCGCCCTGTCGCCCACCGTCCATCAGCGTCTGGGCTACTTCGGTGAGGATTCCGTATCCAAGTCCGAGGACCAGGATGTACAGGCCGGCACGGCGCAGCGAGTCACCCAGGGCCACCATCCAAAGGCCGGCAAAGGCACCGAACAGGACAAAGTGGATCACCTTGTCGAAGCTCAGCAGGTCAGAGCTCGGGACATAGCTTCCGGGCAGCAGGAGCGCGGAGAGGATCCCCAGCGTCCAGAAAACGGCCAGCGGAATGGCCCAGCGCTTGAGCAGGGCCCTGAGACGAAAGAAGGGCGAGGCAGGGGAAGCGTGGTTCAGAGTCTGAATCTCCTGGTCAAGAGTCTCGGCAGGCGGCGCACCAGATCGGAAGCCATCAGCGACTGGCGCCCGTGATCACGAACGAAGTCCTCTGACGCGGCACCCCCGAGATGGGTTGCACAGACCGCAGCCTCAAATGGATCGAGCCCCATGGCCAAGAGGCCAGTCACCATCCCGGCGAGGACATCTCCGGTGCCGGCCGTGGCCAGCTCTGACCCGCCGGCGGAGGAGACCACCGTCCGGCCGTCAGGATGTGCGATCACCGTCGGGGCACCCTTCAGAACAAGAACTGTCTTCCAGGCGGCGCTCCAACGCCGCGCGGACGTAACGCGGTCTTCCGACGATTCGGTGGAAGACCCCGTCATGTACGCAAACTCACCGGAGTGGGGCGTAAGTACAGGCACGAGGCCGTCGCGCCAGGCACCCGTCAGCAGCCCCTCGTCCGTCAGGGCCCGCAGGCCGTCCGCATCGACCACCAGCCCTTTCGGAGCGGTCTGTACAACCTGCCGCACCAGCGCGCCCGCGGACGAATCACGGCCCAGGCCGGGTCCGACCAAAACGGCCTTCGCCCTGGCCATCCAGTCCGCCAGGTCCTCCTTGTCAGTGTGCTTGATAACCGGGATTTCCACGGGGCCGGAGAAGCGGTCAGGGTCGGGCACTGCCGCCACCACGTATCCTGAACCCACACGGGCAGCCGCTGTGGCTGCAAGAGCAGGCGCTCCGGGGTAGGCTTTCGATCCACCCACCACCAGCGCCGGCCCGCTGTGGTACTTGTGCGCGTCTCGTGCGCGGACGGGATACCTGGCCCGAACGAACGCGTCGTCTACAAGGTGGGCCCCGTCCTCCAGGGCGTGGGTCTCCAGCACGGAAGCCGGTATCCCGATCCCCACGGTGGCAACTTCTCCGCAAATGTCAGGGCCCACTCCCAGCAGGTGCCCCAGCTTCAGGGCCGCAATGGCAATAGTGAAGTCAGACCGAAACACCGCTCCTGGGGCCGCTCCAGTGTCCGTGTTCAGTCCGGTTGGAATGTCGAGGGACACCCGGTAGCCCGGCCAGTCCTCAGTGCCGTTCAGCACCTCGGCGATGGCGCCTCGGGGTGCGTCGCGCTGTCCCGTGCCCAGCAAGGCGTCGATGAGGATTGGCGAAGTCTGTACGGCGCTCCCGGCCGGTCGCCGCGCAGCCGAGTCGGACGCACTCGCGCTCTGCCCGAGCACGGCCGCCTCGGAGGGACCCGCGCTCGGCCCCGGCAGAGCGCCATCCCAGTCGATCACGGAAATCCGTGGATCCGCGAGCGCCCGGATTACGGCCAGGTTGGCCTCGGCATCGGGCGCAAGACCATGGCTGCCCAGCGCCATCACAATCCGCACCCGCATGTCCGCCTCTGCCAGACAGCGGGCGACCACCAGACCGTCGCCCCCGTTGTTGCCCTTGCCGCAGAGCACAAGGGCCTCCGCGGGAAGCGGGCCAGGGGTGCGGGCCCGTTCCAGGATGCAGTCAGCTGCGGCGCGGCCGGCAGTTTCCATGAGAACCCTTCCAGGGATGCCGATCCGTTCAATAGTGAACTGGTCCGCGGCACGCATTCCTGCCGATGACAGGACCGGAATCATGGCTGGTTGGACGTCGAGTCGGGCGGCGTTGGCGGGAGCGCCCGGGGCAAGAGGGGGCGCAGTCTCAGGGTGTCCGGGAGGACGGTTTCCCAACGGGCGCGGACCGGGGGAGTCTCCGGGAGCCAGCCGAGTCGCTCGGGAGGCTGGAACGGCGTCAACAGCCCGCGATCCCATCGGCCGTTTCCGTTCAGATCCTCGATCACGCGGAGACGAAGGACCTGGTCATCCGGGAGC
>JABDJZ010000121.1 GCA_013003255.1 Rhodothermales bacterium | reverse complement strand
CATCATCCCGGCAGAAGGCGGAACGCCCCGACAGGTCACCTTCGGACCCTACTCCCACGGTGGAACGGCCGCCTGGACGCCTGACGGCGAAGCGCTCATCATCGGCGCCAACCGCCGACCGGACTATGAGGTGGAAGCGCGCGATTCCGAAGTCTACCGCGTGGACATTGCGACGGGCGAAATGACCCAATTGACGGATCGCTATGGACCGGACTCCGGGCCAGTAGTCTCGCCTACGGGACAGATCGCCTATCGCGGCTATGACGACAACTATATGGGCTACATGCAGAATCGTCTCTACGTGATGGACGCGGACGGCTCAAACCAGCGAGAGTTGCTGCCAAACCTGGATCGTTCTGTCGGGCAGATTGCCTGGGCGGGTGACGGTCGCTCCCTGGTCATCGGGTACACGGACGAGGGCATGGGACGCCTGGCCACGGTCACGCTGAACGGCAACATGGAAACGCTGCCGGGCGGAGTAGGTGGAAGCGCCATCGGACGCCCCTATTCCGGAGGATCAGCCAGCTTCTCCAGTACGGGCGCCTACGCATTCACCTCCGGAACGCCGACCCGCCCCGCTGATCTTTGGGTCGGCGCCCCGAATGGCACCCTCAAGCAGCTCACCTTTCTCAATGAAGACCTGCTGGGTGCGCGAGAACTGGGGCAGGTCGAGGAGATCTGGTATGAGTCGTCGCATGATGGCGAGCGCATCCACGGCTGGGTAGTGACTCCACCGGGCTTTGACCCATCCCAGAAGTACCCGCTCATTCTCGAGATCCACGGCGGACCGTTTTCGTCCTACGGCCCGCACTTCTCCGCGGAAGTCCAGCTCTATGCGGCTAAGGGCTATGTAGTGCTCTATACCAACCCCCGGGGCTCGACCAGCTACGGAGCCGATTTCGGCAACCTGATACATCATGCCTATCCCGGCAACGACTACGACGACCTGATCAGCGGCGTGGACGTCCTGATTGACCGTGGGTACGTGGACGAGGACCAACTCTTCGTGACCGGAGGATCCGGCGGAGGCGTGCTGACCTCATGGATCATCGGCAAGACCACGCGCTTCCGGGCGGCGGTGGTCCAGAAGCCTGTCATCAACTGGTACAGTTTCGTCCTCAATGCAGACGGACTGGCCACTTTCTGGAAGTACTGGTTCCCCGGCCCGCCGTGGGAGCACCAGGATCACTACATGGCCCGGTCACCGATCTCGCTGATCGGCAATGTCGAAACACCGACGATGCTCATCACCGGTGAGCGGGACTACCGGACGCCGATGTCAGAATCCGAGCAGTATTACGGGGCGCTGAAGATTAAAGGCGTGGAAGCAGCGCTGGTCCGCGTGCCCGACGCCTCGCATGGCATTGCTTCCAGACCGAGCAATCTCATCGCCAAGACAGGTCATGTGTTGGCGTGGTTTGATAAATACAAAGCCACTGTCGTAGAGGCTTCGCGCTGACGGATTTGGGTCGATAAAGCGGGGCTTGAGTCCTACCTTGCCCGTCTCACGACACCACGACCCTCCACCCCTCCCGGGGGGCCAGAACCTGATCAGACAAGTAATAATGATGTACAAGTTTTCACGCGTCGCACGGGTGGCAGTCCTGACGGTCCTGGTGGCCGGCTGCTCCATCGTAGACGATGCCATTAACGATGCCCTTCCGGAGATCGGCATCTCTGAGGGCGTCCTCGGACTCGGTGGCGAGTCCGGAGTCGAGCTGAGCGGCGAGTTCTCAGACTCGGGTGCCGCCGACAAGGCCGGCGACATCCAGGCCGTTGCTACGTTCAACTACACCAAGGAATTCGATGACCTCGACTCGGGCGACATCAACACGATACAGAGCCTGGCGACTTCGCTCGGAATGACGCAGCTTACGCTTAACCGCGGGAGTGCCGCTGCGCTACCGGACGCGGTCAACATCACGGCGACCTCCGTCTCCTTCACACTATCGGACTCCCCCCAAAACAGCTTCTCCGCTGTCGGCGGTACGAACACCGCGGTGACTCTTACGCGCGCGACCGGCTGCGCCGCCACGGCGTCCAGTTGCCAGTATACCGGGACCGACGACTACGTCGAGTTGGCGCAATTCACGCTGAACAACCAAGCCGCTGAGGTCTTCAGTATCGTCAAGTTTTCCGACCCGGCTACGCGCAATACGGTCGACCTGACAGTAGAACTGACGGTCAGCAACCCGCAGGCAGAAGTGGACGGACTAACCGCCACCATCCGTCTCGGCGAGTTTGAAACCACCGTCACACCATCATTTAGCTGAGGCATCCCTATGAAAAACCTCACACGGGCGATGGGAACGGTGGCCCTAGCTACCCTGCTCAGCCTTACCCCAAACGGTGCGGAAGCACAGTCGTTTGATTTCTCGATTGGCCCCCAGGTGTCCACGCTGGGCGTTGGCATTGGGGCCTCGGCCCGCCTGACCGGCAAGATCGGCGTGTCCGCCGAGTACAACCTGTTCCCGATCTCCGAGATCAACAAGGAGGGGTTCGACAACCAGGTCCTGGTTGAGCCCACCCTTGCAGGTGGCCAGCTCATGGTGACCATTCATCCCTCCGGAGGCAGCTTCGCCATCGGCGCCGGCGTCCTGACCGGCGGAATGAGTGCCGATGCCCTGCTCAGCCTCGACCCGACTTCCTCGGCCACCCTGGAAATCGGCAACGGTGAATACGCGGCGTCGCAGGTAGGCAACCTTGTCGGCACCTTTGAATACGGCACCAGCGTGCAGCCGTCCTTCTTCCTGGGGCGCGTTGGCTCAGGCTTCAACTTCGTATTGGGTGCGGCCATCGCCAAGCCTGATCTGACGGTTGAGGCCACCGGTCCCCTGAAAGACGACGCCAGTTTCCAGGCTGACCTGGACCGGCAGTTCGAGGATTTCTACGACACCGCGGATTCCATTCCGGTCTATCCCTATCTCCGGGTTGGCTGGCAGTTTTCGTTCTAGAGATCTCCTGACACAGACCTGAGTTCGTCTTCGTGCTCTCGCAAGCGGGGCCTCGCAGCAAAGCGGGGCCCCGCTTTCTGATTCGCCTCGATCTGCCCGCGCGCCGCGAACCGTAACCAACTGGCCGTACCGATCGTACGCCCCCGGACAACTCGCCTGATTCTCCCTCGATGAAACGATCCCTCTTCCTGGTACTGGCCCTTGCCATGCTACCAGCTACCGCATTCAGCCAGTCCAAGATTGACGCAGATGAGCTTCCCGGCAGATGGAAGCTGGTCATTGACGTCGAGTCCAAGGCGGATGAATCTGACAACGCCTTTGCACGAGCTGCGCTGCGCGCCGTGGGAGGCCTGCTGGATGAGATCGACATCCGGTTCGATTTCCAGGAGGACGGCACGGCCCAACTGGAGGTGACCGCCTTCGAAGAAGAGGCTGACGTGGATGAGGACGAGATCACCTGGGAAGTCACGCGCCACGGCGGGTTGATCCTGGGCGATTCCGACAAGCTGGATTCCGAGGACACCATCTTTTTCCGCGATGGTGATGTCCTGGTGGCGTTCGAGCTGAACGACGACGGAAAGCCCGGCGAGCGGAAGAACATCCGGCTCGAGCGCCTCGACGCGTGAGTCGGCACCGGCCGGTTCTCGCCATCGGTTTTCGATGCGCGCTTGAAGCATGAACCTGGAATGGTATCCTGACGATTACTGGGCGTGGCGCCTGCCCGCCGGCGAAACCGGACCGTCCGACGCGTTCACGGTCATGCGGACCCCGGACGAAACAACCGTGATCACCACCGACCCAGGTTCTCCGGCGGACACCCCGCGGTCAGGTCCATGGCGCTTGTTTCGCATCGCCGACACGCTTCCGCATGATGCCGTGGGCATCCTGGCTCAGCTTTCCGCGGTCTTGGCCGACGTGGCCATTCCCATTCTGGCCTTCGGCAGCTATGACACGGACTACGTGTTCATTCCGGCCGACCGGGAAGCCGATGCCCGCCAGGCCCTGACGGTCGGGGGGTACACCCACCTTTGACAGTCTTCGACATCATCGGGCTGGTTGGCGTGGCGTTCATCGTCGGTGCCTACCTCCTGCTTCAGACCGGCCGAATCGCATCGGAGAACCCCTGGTTTTCGGTGGCAAATGCGCTTGGAGCAGGGCTGGTCCTGGTCTCGCTCTGGTACGAGTTCAACCTGTCGGCCGCAGTCGTTGAGGGATTCTGGCTGGTGATGAGCCTCTACGGCATTGTTCGATCACTCCGGAAGCGCCGAAGTGTATCAGCGGACGGTCAGGACTCAACTGACCCACCGGCCTAAGCCCGCGCCAAGTCGCCGGAACCAAGTCAGGCCCGCTCCCGCAGCGCACGCTCCAGTTCCCCCAGCAGCTTTCGGGCACTCTCTTCCCTGTCCGGATCGGGCGACAGTTTTCGAAACTGCCGGAGCGCGCCCGCCGATGCGGCAAACTGTCCAACCGCCGCCAGCGCTACGGCAAGGTTGAACTGCAATTCAGCACTCTCCGGGTCCTGCGCCGCAGCGACGGCCAGGTGAACCCGCGCGGGAAGGAACTGCTCAATGTCCAGGTAGAGGCAGCCCAGGTTGTAGTGCGCCTCAAAATGGTCGGGAGCTGCCGAGAGTGCCTTCGCAAACCACTCTACGGCATCGTCATACGCGCCTGCCGCCGCCTCCAGGATACCCATGTTGCAGAACGCATCAGCCACGCGGTCCCCATCCCGGATTGCCGTGAGGTATGCCTCGCGTGCGTCGGCCTGTCCGGTGCGGTCCCGAAGCAGTGCCGCATCAAACGGGGATAAACCGTCTTCCAACTGCAGGACGTTGCTGGCCGCGCCGGCAGCAAACAGACTCAGCTGCGGGGTGTCTTCCGTCCCCGGATCGTCCCCTTTGGCCCTGCGGTAGGCCCCCTTTCGCTGTGGTACGAGTTGGAGGATCCGTGGCATGTCAGCCGGTCTGGCGCTGGGCAGTGTCTGTTTCTTCGGCAGCCGCGTCCTCGCCCGCCTTCTTCATGGGCTTCCGGTTGTCCTTGGCCTCCTCGATGGACGCCTTGAGGGCCGTCATGATGTCCACGACCTCTTTCGGCGCCTCCTCCGACGTGACCAGTTCCTTGCCTTCCGCCTTGGCGACGATCATCTCGCGCAGCGCATCGTTGTACCGATCCTTCAACTCGAGCTTGTCGAGGGAGGTGGCCATGGTGTCCACCAGCGTCCGGGCAAGCTGAAGCTGGTCCTTGTCTGCCACGGCGCTGTCTATTTCCGGCACGCTGGCCATCGACCGCAATTCCTCCGGATAGCGCAGCTTGTACAGCATCAGTCCCTGCTCATGCGGGGCCAGCAGCATCACACTCTCGCGGTCGCGGAGGACGACGCGCCCTACGCCCAGACGCCCTGTTTCCCGGAGGGTCTCACAGAGAAGCGCGTACGTCTTGGCCGCTACCGGTCCGTCCGGACCCGCAAAATACGGGGTGTCGAACAGGGTGGGGTGCACCTCGGACTCATCGACAAATCCCTCGATCTCAATGGTGCGGAGGCTCTTCATTTTCAGCTTCTCGAAGTCCTCGCTCTCCACCACCACGTAGGTGTCGGGCTCGACCTCGTGCCCTTTCACGATGTCATCAGACTTCAGGACCTTGCCGCACTTGCGGCACTTCTTCTCGTAGGCCACGCGTCCGAAATCGTCGGCGTGCAACTGGTTGAACCTGATCTTCTGTGATGCTTCGATGGCGCCATAGATCTTCACCGGTATCGTGACCAGCGAGAACTGGATGTGCCCTTTCCAGATTGCGCGCATTGTTTTCCTGGACCCCGTTCAGGTCGTTGATTTGGCTGAAGATAGGGGACAGCCCCGGATTCCGCCTCAGATGTCCCCCCGGAGGCGCTTGTACATGCCCTGCCGGAGCATCCCGCCGCTGGTCAGCGAACTGTAGATGGCATCGCAATAGACGGCCTCTTTCAGCCACTCGGCGCTCTTGTCCTGGTCCTCGGGGATGAAGTCCGGGCGTTCGGTCTTCGCCATGGGGAGCAGGGCCTCGGCCAGTTCCTCCAACGCCCGGTCCGTGAACCCGGAACCCAGATGCCCCCGGTACACCAGTCCGTCTTCCGCCTCCTCCGCGACCACCAGCGAGCCCACCGTGTCCGACCGGGCACCACTCCCCCGGGTGTATCCGATGATTCGGAGCGTGACGTCGTGCTCTGACTTGATCTTAAGCCACGTGCCGGGCCGCCTTCCCGGCGAGTACCGGCTGCCCTTGCGCTTGGCAATGATCCCCTCCAGGCCCTGCTGCTTCGCGGCCTTGAACAGGAGTTCGCCGTCCTCCACAGACTGGCTGAACCGGAATGCGGTGTCCGGACGAATCAGGTCTTCCAACCAGGCCCGGCGTTTCTCAAGGGGGTCGCGCACAACGGGCCGCCCATCCAGATACAGACAGTCGAAGAGGTAGCAGACGGCCGGGTGCTTCTTGGCGGCGCGGGCGATGGCACCTTCGCCCCGACTGTGCAGCCGCTTGATCACCCGCCCAAACTCGGGACGGCCTACTTCATCCAGCACCACGATTTCGCCATCCAGGACACCCGTCGTGATGTTCAGTCCGGTGGCATCGAACTCCGGAAACTGGTCTGTAATGTCGTTGCCGTTTCGGCTCCAGATCCGGACTTCCTGCTCGATCACGGTGAAAATGGCTCGGATGCCGTCCCACTTTACCTCGTACTGATAGTCGTTCCCGATCGGGACCGCATCCACCTTTTCGCACAACAGGGGAGGAACGGAGCCCTCCAGCCAGTCGCGGTCCGGCTCGTGCACCCGTTCCAGCAACCACTGCTTGCCCTGGGTGCGATGCATCCGGTAGTCCGCATTGAGCTGCTCAGAGTGCAGGCGGAAGTAGAAGCCGGTCTTCTTTTCCTTGGTAACCGAGTACCGGCCCGTGGCATAGACCCACATCGGACCGGCGCCATACTCCCCTTTGGGAATCACGCCTTCCCAGGTCAGGTACTTGATGGGGTGCTCTTCCACCTCGACGGCCAGGCGCTTGACTCCAGGCTGGTGCGGCAGGCCACGAGGCAGTGCCCAGGACTTCAACACGCCGTCCTGCTCCAAACGCAGATCATAGTGGAGGTTCGTGGCGTGGTGCCGGTGGATCGTGAACCGCGCCATGTCTTCCTTGCCGAGGAGCGGGCCGGGCTCTGAAGTCACGTCGAAATCGCGCTTCTTCTTGTAGGCGGCAAGCGTCGCGGGATCCGCGGCCACCGGGACGGCCTTGCGGTCCGTGTGGATGGCTACGGCGTACGCGGCCATGGCTTCCCAGGGGTCGCCACGGTCTTCGAGGATTCCCGGGACGGTGGCATGCGTGTAGGGCGAGGCGTCCCGCAGCGTGGCCAACTCCTCCCAGGTCACGGGCATCGACACCGGCAGTCCGGGCTTGCCCCGGAGGCTGTATGCGGCTACCGCAGTCTGCCCCTTCCGGTTGCGGTTGAGGTCAATCAGGACGCGCGTCTCGCGAGCCTTCTTGGACCAGTTCAGGGTAGCCTCGTCCTTGTAGCGCCTGACCAAGTCGGCAGCTACTTCGTTGGCCGCCGCCATCACGTCCGGGATCTCCCATCGCGGCTCAATGGGCACAACCACGTGGATGCCCTTCTGCCCGCTGGTCTTTGCGAAGGGATGGTAGCCATAACCCCTGAGGACCTCGCCCAACTCGGTGGCCAACTCAATGACCCGGGTGTACCCAAAGTCCGGTGGGGGGTCAAGATCAAATACGATCTGGTCGGGCCTCTCAGGGTGAGGAATCCGCCCCTGGGTCACATGGAGTTCCAGGCAGGCAAGGTTCGCGAGCCAAACCACGTCCGCAACGGCGTCGGCCACCATGTAGTTCTGTGACTTCCTGTCCAGCCTCACGGAGCCGATCCACTCCGGAGCCCAGTCCGGGCGGGATTTCTGGAAGAACTGCTCGCCTTCGATGCCGTCCGGGTATCGCACCAGACTGAGTGGCCGTCCGCGGGCGTGCCGCAGAAATGTCGGCGCTACGGAGAGGTAATAATTGACCACCTCCGCCTTGACCACGGGACCGGTGGGGTCCAGGGTCTTGGTGAGATTCGAAAGCGCAATCTGCCGCTTTCCAACCTGAACCCACTGCGCCTCTTTCGCCAAGATCAAACGGGGATGTGCCGACCCGATGATAGGGACGCGCGTACCTTTGTTTCGTCTCCCGGCCTGGCCCGCCGCACACCAGCGCAACCTGGGCCACGCCCGTACCAAGGACCCAACTGCTTCTCGATGCCCCTCTCTCTTGTCACCTGGAACGTCAATTCCATCCGTGCCCGCCACGACCGCGTGCTGGCCTTCCTGGACCGTCACCAGCCGGATATCGTCTGCCTCCAGGAGACCAAGGTGGAGGACGATGCCTTTCCGATGGAATCAATCACAGGTGCCGGGTACCACGCCGTGATTCATGGGCAGCGCACGTACAACGGCGTGGCCATCCTCTCCAGGGAGCCGGCCGAGAACGTGCATTGTGGCCTGCCGGGGGATCCTGAGGATGAACAGGCGCGGCTGATTGCGGCTGATATTGCCGGCATGCGCGTCATCGACATCTACGTCCCGAATGGGAAGTCCGTCGCTGACGAGGAGAAGTACCCCTACAAGCTGGCGTGGCTTGAGCGGCTGCAGGCGTTTCTCAAGGAAGAAATCGCCCGTGGCCTTCCGCTCGCCCTATGCGGGGACTATAACATCGCCCCGACCGATGAGGACGCCGCCTACCCCGAGCGCTGGGCAGCCAGCGTCCTTTGCCATGAGAAGGTCAGGACCGCCTTCCAGGGCATGCTGGGCCTCGGCCTTCACGACGCCGTCCGTCATCATCTGGATGCGCCGGGACCCCTGACGTGGTGGGATTACCGCAGGCTTGCGTTCCCAAAGGGGGACGGATTGCGCATTGACCATATCCTGGTCACGGAAGATGCCCTGAAACGTTCTGTCGACGCCGCCGTCGACAGGGATGAACGCAAAGGCAAACAACCCTCCGACCATGCGCCTGTGTTTGTGTATTTCGATCGCTAGTCTCCTGCTGGCCGGGGCCGTACAGGCACAGGCACCCAAGACTGCGAACACGGTCTCCCTGAGCGATTCCACGGCTGGACTGGATGTTTCCCTGGAGGCCTTGGACTTCCTGGTCGGGACATGGGCCGGCGAAGGGCTTGGTGGCGAGGTCGACGAGCTCTGGACAGCCGAGGCGGGCGGCCAGATGCACGGCCTCTTCCGACTGGTGAGTGGCGGTGAGGTCAGCCTGTCCGAACACATGGTGCTTGACCGCCTGGATGGTCGGCCGACGCTGCGCGTGAAGCACTTCTCGAACAACTTCGAGGGATGGGAGGCACCGTCCGAATCAGTCGACTTTCCGCTGGTCCGCGTCGAGGACGGCGCGGCATTTTTCGATGGTCTGACCATCCGGCAGGACGGGCCAAATCGTCTGATCTACCATCTGGCCATGCGAACCGCCGATGGTTTCCAGGAGGCCGTCCTCAACTATGTCCGGAAGCAGTGATGGACGATCGAATCGAGACCATGCACCCGGAGGGCAAGCAGGGCGTCAACATCCTCCGCAGCAAGTATGACGCGGTGGTCAACGCCATCAATGACAGCGTCGCGGCCCGACAGCCGATTGGGTTCGAGGAGTTGGTCGAAGCGGTGGAGACACGCCTCGGGCCCGATTTTGATGGCTCCGTGCCCTGGTATGTGACGACCATAAAACTGGACCTCGAAGCACGCGGGGTACTTGAGCGGGTGCCGGGCCGCGGGCCGCAGCGTCTACGGTTTGCCAGCTGCTGAGTAAGGTTCCAGCGGAAGGACCAGTTGGCGGCCGACGCCATCATCTCCTTCCAACAGTTTGGACATGGTGATCCCCAACAGGCGCACCGGTTTTTCGGGTGGTGCGGGCGCGTGATACAACAGCCACTCCACGCAATGCAGGATCTCGGCTTCGGTTCGGACGGGTTGTGCACTTGTGGTCTGCCGGGTGGTCACCGTGAAATCAAAGTGTTTGATCTTCAGCGTGACCGTGAATCCGGAGAATGACCGTTTCGCCATACGTCGCGCCACCTCGCTTGCAATGTCGCGCAGGCGCTCCAGCATGCGGTCCGGCTCCGCGATATCCTCGCCGAAGGTTCGCTCGGCACCTAGTGACTTCCGAACCCGGCTGGTCCGCACGGCCCGGTCATCAAGGCCATGCGCGGCCCGGTAGTAATAGGCCCCGGACTTTCCGAACCGTTTGACCAGGTCCTCCTTCGACCAGGTTTTCAGGTCCTTGCCTGTGTTGATGCCGGCATCCTGCATCTTCCTGGCGGTGACCGGCCCGACACCGAAGAATTTCCCGATCGGCAGGGCATCGATGAAGGCCGGAGCCTGCGCCGGCGTGATCACCGTCAGTCCGTCCGGCTTTTCGGCAGCTGAAGCCACTTTCGCCAGAAACTTGTTGTAGGAAACCCCGGCCGACGCCGTAAGGCCGGTCTTTTCCCGGATCTCATCCTTGATAGCACGCGCGATCAGCGTGGCTGATGGGGGTCCCTTCAACGGCTCGGTGACATCCAGATAGGCCTCGTCCAGAGACAGCGGCTCCACGAGGTCTGACCAGGTCCGGAAGACCTCGTGGATCTGCGCGGACGCCTGCCGATAGGCGTCGAATCGAGGCTTCACGAAGATGAGCCCGGGGCACCGGCGCGCTGCCGTGCGGGACGGCATGGCCGAGTGCACCCCGTACTTGCGAGCCTCGTAGGAGGCCGCGGCCACCACGCCGCGATGCATGCCTCCCACGGCAACGGGTTTTTCCCGCAGGTCCGGGTTGTCGCGCTGTTCCACAGATGCATAGAACGCATCCATGTCCACGTGGATAATTTTTCTGGCCAAGTGTTGTCGTGTCCGACGCGGTTATCCCGTTGTATACGGTACTCACCGGCCCGATTCCATATGTGCGATCCCCAGAGGCTCTGGATAGCTCTCGTGGTGGCCATGGCCATCACGACCGGCTGCCAACCGTTTTCGCCGGTGTACAGTCCCGCAGCCGAACGAGAGCTCACGTTGCTGAAGGGTCGCACGCTCCGGCTCATGGCGCTGGCCGAAGAACCGTTTGCTGATCAAACCAAGGCGGTGGCGCGGCTGCGGGGGGACCTCGGATCAGCGCGGGACCGCGCCGCGGCAAGACCCCGCAACGGTCTGACCCTTCGGCAATGGAACGAACTGATGGCGACTGACGGCCACCTGCTGGGTGGCTTCCTCTTTCGCTGGGAGACAGACACCACCCTGGCAGCTGGGTTCATCATCGAGGCCAGACTGCTGGTGGAGCGCGCTATGGAAGTCATGATTGAACACGAGAAGGCCAAAGTGGGAGGAGCGTCGTGAATGAGACCGCCATTGAGTACCCTGAGGTGGAGGCGGCGCTGTCCGAGGCAGACCTGAAGCGGTTCTTTGCCGCACTGGCGGCCTCGCTCTCGGCCCGCATCGCGGCAGCCTGGTCCTCGCGGGCGGGTACCATCCGGGCACTGGCTGATGGCTTTGTCGAATCAGCGACCGTAGACATCGCGCGATGGTCCGGCATGCTTTCAGCAGGCATTATCAGCGCCCAGGATTACCAATGGCTCGTGCGTGGACGGTCCGATGTAGCCGAAATCACGGCACTCTCGACCGCAGGACTCACCCGAAGTCAGGTTGACCGCTTCCGGACAATGCTCGTGGAAACCATCGTCGCGACAGCCCTAGCGGAATTGCTGGGACAGGTCAACCAGGACTAGACGGAACGACGGGGCAACACCTAGGTTTGCATAGGCCGGGCCCGTCCGACGGCCCGTGTCCTCACCCACCTCCGTCCCGATGTCTGAAAAGCGTTTTCTGGTTACTGCCCGGAAGTATCGCCCCCAACTGTTCAACGAGTTGGTGGCCCAGGAGCACGTAACCGGGACGCTCAAGAACGCGATCAGGCTGGATCGGCTGGCCCACGCCTACCTGTTCACAGGGCCTCGCGGCGTGGGCAAGACCACCGCCGCACGCATTCTGGCGAAGGCCATCAACTGCACCACGGCCCCCGAGGAGCGTGGCGATTCCGCCGAGCCGTGTCGAGCGTGTGACTCCTGCCGGTCTTTCGAGGAGGGGCGCAATCTCAACATCATCGAGATTGACGCGGCGTCCAACAACAAGGTGGACGATGTCCGGGACCTCCGGGAGACCGTGCGCATCCCGCCTCAGGGCAACCGGAAAAAGGTCTACATCGTGGATGAGGTCCACATGCTGACCAACCAGGCCTTCAACGCACTGCTGAAGACCCTGGAGGAGCCGCCGCCGCACGTTCTGTTCATTTTCGCGACCACCGAGCCCCACAAGGTGCTGGCCACCATTCAGTCCCGGTGCCAGCGGTTTGACTTTCGCCGGATACCCGTTCAGGAGACCGTGTCCAGGCTTGAGGAGATCTGTACAGCCGAAGGCGTTACCGCCGATGACGGCTCGCTGATGCTGGTGGCCCGAAAGGGGGATGGCGCCCTGCGGGATGCGCTGTCAGTCTTCGACCAGGCGGTTTCGCTTTGCGGCACTACGCTGACACACGCGCAGCTGGTGGAAGCACTTGGCGTGGTGAGCGAGGAGTTGTTCTTCGAGGTCACCGATCACATCGCGTCCTCCAATGTGGGAGGCATGCTTCAACTCGTGGACCGCGTGGTGGCCGGCGGGTATGACCTTCAGGAATTCCTGGACGGATTGGCAGAGCACCTGCGGAATCTCCTGGTGGCCAAGTCGGTGGGCGATACTGGCCTCATCGAGGCCTCCGAAGCCACCCGGAAACAGTACATGCAGGCAGCCGGGCAACTGACGGAGCATCAGGTCCTGCGCCTTCTCGCCACCATTGACCAGACGCTGGACAGCCTCCGGACCGCTCGCCAGCCACGACTGCGCTTGGAACTGGCGTTGGTCAAGATGGCATCGCTGCCCGCCACGACTGATTTGCGAAGTGCCCTGGCCAAGGTAGACGAACTGGTGAAAGCGGGGCCGGTGGCTAGCAGCGTTCAACCGAGTGCCGCCTCCGCGCCGGGCCCACCCTCCGCGCCTGTTCAAGCGGCGCCGGCCGCCGCTCAGCCCGAGCCGGCACCTGCGCCCACACCTGCACCGGCGCCCGAGTCCGCACCGGAACCCGCGGTCACCGAGGAATCCAACGAGACCCCGAGGCCTACACCTCCCAAGCCCGCCACGGCCCCTT
>JABDJZ010000135.1 GCA_013003255.1 Rhodothermales bacterium | reverse complement strand
TCGGGCAGCGTCGGCTGGGATCTGGTAGACCGGGCGGTGTGGGCTCCAGACACGTTCGCTGCGGAGACCAGCCTTTCCGATCTCGCCGGTGTCCAGTCGGCATTGAGCGCATGCTTTGATCACCAGGGCCCTGCCGTGGTCGGCATATACGCGCCGGAACACTACCTGGTGGCCGCTGCTGCCCTCGAAGGCAGGGCGATACCAGCATTCTCGTGTGCTCCTGCCGGATTGACATGGCGCGAGCGCTTCAAACTTGGGAATAACCCCACGCCGGAGGAAGACTGGTCCTCTGACTCGGCCGGTACCGCGCAGTTTTCCTGGGCGGATTTCGCTGCGTTGTTGCCATCGCTCTCCAGTCTCTTTCTGGTTCTGCCCAGCGATGTGAGTGATGAAGGGTTGGTGCCCGCCGCGCAGTGGCTGGATCTGCCAACTCAGGAACGTTCCAGACTGCTTCCATACATCAAGTTGCACGACGCCGACGGGGAGGAACGAAAGGCCATGCCCGCGTCGCCCGTGATGACCAAGATGCGTCGGGTCCGGAACCGCTGGCGCAGGCTTCGGGAATTGGGAGGGGTATCGAACTCGTTTGAGGCTGCCGTCCGGGAGTCGATGGAAGTGGAGCAACGCGCGGCCCTGGAGCAGCTGAAGGGCGAGTTGGAGTCTCGGCATGAGGCCGAGATGAATCAGGCAGTCGCGGGTCTGGCCGAGGAGATAGTCTCCAACATCGCACGATCGCTGCTGGGCCAGAATGGCTCCGTAGATCTGGCCGCTGCAGCCACGTTGGATCCAGGCCAGGCATCGGTGGGATCCCGGTCGCTCGCTGCTGCTGATGATGGACCGGCCAACGAACCTGCAAAGGTCGAGACAGAAACCGAAATGGCCGGCGCGAACCAAGAGGTCGCCGAGGAAGAGCCGCAGGTCCTTGACGAGGCCTGGGTTGAGACCGTCCGGTGCACCTCCTGCAACGAGTGCACGGATCTGAACGGGATGATCTTTGCCTATGACGACAACAAGCAGGCCTACATCAAGGATGCCGCCGCGGGTCCGTACCGCGACCTGGTCATCGCCGCCGAGAAGTGTCCCGCGGCCATCATCCATCCCGGTAAGCCCCTGAATCCGGACGAGCCGCACCTGGAAGAACTGCTCGAGCGCGCAGCCCGCTTCCAGTGATGGGAAGCGTATCGGCCATCCTGTTCCTTGCCGGGCTCTGCGCCGTGTTGGCCGCCATTCTGGCCGCCGCCCACAAAGCGTTCTATGTCTGGGAAGACCCTCGCATCGAGGTGGTCACGGATATGCTCCCCGGCGCCAACTGTGGTGCCTGCGGGCTGCCGGGATGCCGGGCGTTTGCCGAGCGCGTGATCGAGGGAGATTTCCAGCCCGGTCAATGTCCCGTGGGCGGTGCCGACACCGCGGGTGAAGTGGCTTCGTACCTCGGCATTGAAGTCGGATCGCTGGAGCGCCGCGTTGCCAGACTGCTCTGCGCCGGAGGGAGCGACGAATCCCATCACGCCGCGGCCTACCAGGGGTTCTCGTCCTGCCGGGCAGCGGCCACAATCGGTGGTGGCTTCAAAGGGTGTACCTATGGGTGCCTGGGTCTGGCCGACTGCGAGGTGGCCTGTACGTTCGATGCCATCCACATGGCCGAGAACGGGCTGCCCGTGGTTGACCTGGAGGCCTGTACGGCCTGTGGGGACTGCGTGGATGCGTGTCCGAAAGACCTCTTCGAAATCATGCCGGTGCGCCGCCGCCTGGTGGTTCAGTGCCGGTCCCTGTTGGAAGGTGATGCGGCGCTGGATGAATGCCGGGTGGCCTGTACGGCCTGTGCACGCTGTGTCGCGGACGCTCCGGAAGGTCTCTTGCACATGGAATCGGGAATACCGGTGATGGACCCGGAGAAGGAGCATCTGGAGAGTCGCCTGGCCACACTGAGATGTCCCACCGGGGCCATTGTGTGGTTGGAAGGACAGCAGTTTCCGGAACTGACGGAGGTGGCCGATGCTGTTTGATCGGTTCAGAAAGCGAGGCCAATCTGCGGAAGTCGGCGATGCCGTGCCCGGTCCGGAACTGGCACGCCGGGTTGCCGAGTCCGCCGGCTGGGAGGTTTTGGGTACCACAGCGTCGGATGCACGCACGATCCTGGTTCGCGCCGCCGGCCTGGCGGCGTCCGGGATTCGGAGCGCGGTCCTGCTTCGCCAGCCCGAGCTTGCCGGCGTACATGAGGTGCTGCGATCACTTGTTGAGTCGCGAATTTCGCTCGTCATACTCGTTGTCGCCGACCGCCGGTTGGACGGGGTGTTCGAAGCCGGATTGTCTGGCGTCCCGGTGCTTCTGGCTTCGTCTGCGGGTCGCAGCGCTCGGACGGTCGAAGCTGCTCTGCGGACTGCGGTGCGGATCCCGGGTCCCGTGCTGGCAGTCATTCCGGATCTGCCCGCGCCCATGGACGCCGCCACGGACTGGAAGGCCGGGCCGCAGGAGGAACCGGCAATCGACGTACGGCGCCCGCGCGGTCTCGCACCGAAGCGCGCAGGGGGATTCAACGATCTGGCCGAGCTGGGCCACCGGCAGTCTGGCCTGGCGCAGGCCGTTGACCTGAGCCTGGAAGAGGCGGGTCTGGCGCTGCCGAAGCCCGGCAAACCTGCAGTCATAGGCTGGCAGTCAAGCAGCGCGGATGCGGATGTGCCGGCATCACCGGTCAGGCTGTTCCCCGCACCTGACCTGAAGGTCGATCAGACACTCGCAGTAGCTTTTCCAGCATCGCCGGTGGTGA
>JABDJZ010000407.1 GCA_013003255.1 Rhodothermales bacterium | reverse complement strand
CGCCCTGCCAACCCGTAGCTCTGGACGTCGGCGATCCATTGGTGGTGCGTCAGGCCGAACCGATCTGCGGTATCGATAGCCAAACCCGCTGGGTTTCGCTCCCCGGCATAGGGCCCTTCGGCCGACGCCACTCCCGCATCACCGAGCGCCATGCCCGCGGCATCCGGCCCGATTCCCAGGAACGCGAAACCGGAACTCTGCGCCATACCCGTCTGCACGAGACATCCGGACAGGATCAGGGCGAAGAAGGCGCTGCGCATTGTGCTACTGCTCCAGGTAGAGACGAAGGGAAATATAGTGGGCGTTGCCCATGCCGTACGGTTCAGACGCCCAGGTGTAGCCGACGTGGGTCAGCAGCGCACCGATCGACTGCTCCAGCGTGAACCCGGTGGCGGGACGGAACCCTCCCCCGGCAGCCCCTGCGGTGCGGTCCAACCCTGCCGAAAGGGAGAGGTAGTCGGTGAGTGTGTACTTGCCACCGACACGGAACAGGTCCGAACGAACGGTCAGCTCCTCGGTCCGTCGTGTCTGAACCGGACTGTCTCCCAGAAGCTCGACCGCAGATCTGGCGATTTCGGCCGAACTGAATCGGGCCTCGTACTCAGCCACAATCTGAAGCCGCCCGTCCAGTTGAAGGTGTGAGGCTCCCAATCGGATGCGGCGCGGGAAATTGTCGGTCGTGGTCTTGCCGCCCGAACTGAAGAGCGAAGAGGAGTCCCAGCTGAAGCGTGCCAGCAGGTCATCCAGGACCAGCGCCAGACGCAGGTCATCCCTGACCAGCGCAGTCACGCCAAGGTCAATGCCCACCGTGTTTACCGCGCCTAACCCGTCAATGAGGTCACTCCGAAAGAGCTGCAGTCCGATTCCGGCCGTCACGCGCTTGCTAAAGCGGAGACCGAAAGCCAGGAATCCGGCAAACTCGCTGGTCTTGTAGTCCTGCGTATGCAGCCCGTCGTTGTTGCGCCCATCGATGCCGGATACCTCGGCGTGGGTCAGCCCGACCGCAATCCCGGCGCGTTGCAGCGGCGTGGCCAGCTGGACAAACTGCAGGTCCCGGTCCAGGCTCAGGTTGCCGATCGAGGCAGTCAGGCTCTGGCGGGTGGCGAAAGGCGCGAGGGCCGGGTTGTACCAGGGCGATGCACTGGAATCTGCGGAAACGGCATTGCCCATGGCCACGCCCTGGGCACCGAATCCAAGTCGCGAGAATGCGGCGGGCGATTGCGCTGCCGCGTCGACGGCCAGTACGACCGCGAGTGCTGCCAGTGTGGTCCAGGTGCGGCGCATCATTCGATCACCAGGATCTTGCCGGTTGCGGCAAAGCCGCCGGGTCCGGACACGGTGTAGAAGTAGGCGCCATTGGCCAGACGTGATCCGCCGGCGTCCCGACCGTCCCAAACGGACTCGCCTAGACCGGGCGGCCTGTCATCGGTCCACTCGCGAACCAGAGACATGCCGTAATCCAACACGCGGATGCGGACGGTCCCCGGCGCAGGCAGGTCATACCGGAAGCGGACGAACCGGTCGATGTCCGGCGAAAACGGGTTGGGGTAGGCGAACGCATCGACTCTGGGGACGTCCTCGGTCGGCGTGGCGGGGTTGGTGGGCACTTCGACCCTGCTCACCAGCCAGGTCTGCCCTCCGTCAACGCTCTTGAGGAGTCCGTCCTCGGTACCGACCCACAGAGCGTCTGATGTCGTGGCCACGGAGAACACCGACGCGCCCGGTCTGACGAACCGCTCCGGCCTGTTCCGGTCCCGGAAGTCACGGATACCACGCCACGTGGTCCCGCCGTCTTCGGAAATGAAAAGCCCGCCGTCACCGGCCACATAGACGGTCTCTCCGCGGAACGCGAAGTCGTAGACCTTTTCGCCCTGTAGCACGGGAGTAAAGGTTTCGCCTCCGTCCCGGGTCACCACCGCGCCAAACTGTGCCGTATCACCTCCGCCGGAATTCCAGGTGGCTGCCCAAACGGCATTTCGGCCCGGGAGCGGCTGCTCCTCGATCGAGATCACCCAGTTGCCGGGGGGTGATCCCGGAGTACCGTCGTGACTGAACCGGCGCCAACTCAGGCCCCCATCCGTGGACCGGTTGAGACCCGCGGGCGTGCCGGCCCAAACGGTCCCCGCTTCATCCACCAGTACGCCAAAGCCCATGTGGTTGAGCTGGCCTGTACCGCCTCGCTGCGGCTCGACGCGAAACGAATACGTGGAGTCCGGATGGATGTAGTCCAGGTCATCCGGAGGAAGCACCACCCGATTCCAGGTCAATCCGCCGTCGAAGGACCGCCGAATGCCGCTGGCCCATCCCGCTACCCAGAGTTCGTCCCTCACGGGGTCATAGTCCAGATCAAACGGCGGGCTCTGCTGGGGCACGATCACCGGAAGCGCCGAAAGGGTATTTACGCCGTACTCCTCGGTCTCGTCGTTGGGCCCATCCAGTTGCGGAAAGCGGTATTCGAAAGACTGTCCGCCGTCTGTGGATACCAGAAAGCCGGCTGCCGTCTGGACGGATTCGCCGGAAGACCGGTCGCTGCGGCCCAGGCCGATCCAGAGGACATCACCCTCGATGTCCAGCGAAAAGACACGGTTGGCGTCCCGCCCGATGGAATCAGCCTGAGACACCAGCCAGCTGGCACCGCCGTCGCGGGTCAGGTTCAGGTAGGGTCCCACCCAAAGATCCTCACCTTCGGCATGCAGGTTGGCCACCGAGTTGGCCAGAATGCCAAACTCGCTTTCCACCAGGGTAGCATCCTGGGACCGGACGGGCACAGCAGCCAGCAAAAGCAGGCCCGCGAATATGGATATGCTCTTACTCAATGGTCAGCACCCGCGTCTGGGGTTCGCTCTGCAGTCCGGAGCGGTCCGTGGCAATGAACTCCAGGGTCCGGTCGCCGGGCGAATTGCTTGCATCCACCTGAATGGTCAGCGTGAACTGCCCGTCGCCCGAGGTGACATCGCCACTGGCAAATCCGGGGTTGCAGGTGCCCTGCCCACCGTCGTCACACAGGAGCAGTGGTGAGCCGCCGTTGAATCGCACCTCGACCCGGGCCACGTTGGCCAGTCCATCGGGGTCCGAGACCACGGCAATAAGCTGGATCGGCACCGCTGGTTGGCCGGAAGCCGGACGCTGTACGCGATCCGGAGCGATGATCTCGTCAATCACGGGCGCGTTTCCGGTGGCGCTCAGCTCGATGGTCCCGCGAAGTTCGTTACCCAGAGCGCCAGCCTCATCGGATGCGTAAACGATCAGGACATAGGGCCCGGTCAGTGCCTTGGGGAACGCCACTTCCACCCGGGTCGAGAAACGGCTGCCGGCTCCGGCAGTCAACTCACCGCTTGCGATGGCCTCAGAGGCCCGGACGGGTGACTGGATCACGAACGACACGGCGTCGAGATCACCATCCAGATCCACGGCGCGCGCGCTGATGTCCATCGTGACCATAACCAGATCACCACTGATGGCTGCCGAGGGCAAATCATCGATGGACACGGCACGCGGCGTGTAGTCCAGTTCCGAAACCATCGGAGGCTGGGCCAGTGGCTCCAGGGCACCCGGCGCACTGTCGCATGCGGCAAAGCCCAGCACAAGTAGCAGGGGCCAGCACGCTTTGAGGACTCCCGGTCGATTACCGTTCATTCAGTCACACGATTTCGGGCCGACAAACGCAGCCCTGGGAAAGAGTGAAATTCGGTATCGAGATTCGTGGGCGTCGTGGCGTAGGTGGTTGACGAAGATAGGGGACGGCCCCGTTGCGCCTG
>JABDJZ010000401.1 GCA_013003255.1 Rhodothermales bacterium | reverse complement strand
GCACTCTGCTGGGCGGGCGATTCGATCTGGAACAGACCCAGCACATCGCCTTCGCAGATCATGTCATACACATCGGGGTCATCCAGGGGCAGTGCGTCGAGATCTATGGGATCTTCCCGTACCTCGTTGACGATCACTGCCGCCTCAGCCACCGTGCCCAGCATGCGCAGGCCCAACACATCCAGCTTCACGAGGCCGAGCCACTCCAGGTCATCCTTGTCAAACTGGACCACGCGCACGCCGTTGGCGGAAACCTGTAGCGGCGTAAAGTACCGGATGGGCTCTCGCGTCAGTACCATCCCGCCCGAGTGCTGACCCAGGTGTCTGGGGCATCCCACCAATTTGCTGGCAGCTTTGATCAGCACGTCCAGCAACGGGGAATCTCCTCCTGCCACGGAGCGGATATGCGCTACGTTCTCGGGATCACTGGGTAACGCGTACCCGCAACCCTTGGACATCTGAACGGCCATCTCGGCCGGCCACCCGAGCGCCTTGGCCGTGTCCTGAACAGCCGACTTGGTCAGATACCGGTCGATGGTAGCCGCCATGCCGGTATGATTCACCCCGAATCGCTCCTCCATCCATTCGATGATCTCCATCCGACGGCTGGAGTCGAAATCCAGATCGATGTCCGGCGTCCCTTTTCGACCGCGATGCAGGAATCGCTCAAACAGCAGATTGTGCTCAATGGGGCACACCACCGTGATTCCAAGCAGGTAGGTCACAATGGAGTTGGCCGCTGAGCCACGCCCCAGACAGCGAATGCCCCGGCGTCGCGCCTCGTCAACCACCTCTTTGACCACGAGGAAGAACTCCTGAACGTCCAGGTCCACGATGACCTGGACTTCCTTCTTTAGCCGTTCCATGGCCTCCGTGCGGTGTGCTGAGCCCGGTGGGTAGCGCTCCTCGAAGGCCGAGAAGGCCAACTCCCGGAACAGGCCCACAGATGTCACGCCCGCGGGCAGTTTCGTGCCCGGAGGAATGATGTGGCCCGGGATCAGGTCAACCCGGCACATGGACGCAATCTCGCCGGCCCGGTGAATGGCTTCCTTGGGAAGGCCCCGTCGGAGCAGCTCTGCTTCGGTCTGCAGGTACGCCATCGAATTGGAAGGGCGCTCGGGATGATCATCAAACACGGTGATCCCGTGGCGGGCGCAGGTGAGCAGGTCGTACCGCCAGTAGTCGCCAGGTACGGCGTAGCGCACGTCTCCGGTGGCAACGGGGGGTACGCCCGTCTCCCGCGCGAGCTGGAGCAGGTGGGCCAGACGGCGGTCATCCCCCTTCCTGCGCTGGTGCGTGACCTCCAGCGAAAGTCGCTCCCCGAAGATGTCTTTCAGGGTGTGGACCCACCCGGCAGCCTCCCGATGCTGGAAGTCATCCATGAGCGGGTAGATGGGGCCCGCTTCCGTCCCCGTCAGGCAAAACACGTTGTCGTGAGCGGACGCCAACTCCTCCAGCGTAGCTGACGGCTCCTCCCTGGACCTCAGGTGTGCCTGGGTCAGGAGCCAACAGATGTTCGCGTATCCCTCCCGGTTCTTCGCCAGCAGCACCAGGTCACGGCCCGCTACCGGAACCTCGGCCCCGAAGAGATGCTGCACGCCCAATTCCTGACACGCCCGCTGAAATCTGACCACGCCATAGGTGCCGTGACGCTCGGTCAACGCCACCGATTGAACGCCCTGGCGCACAGCTGCTTCCGGTAGCGCTTCTGGCGGAGAACCCCCTGCCTGGAAGGAGAACCAGCTGCGGGTATGGAGGTGGGCAAACATCAGTCAAAAACCACTGATATGACCCATTTTTGGGTGTTTTTGTCGCCGCATACCTCGAACGTTCCCCGGTCCGTTCGGATGGTCATGTAGTGACGCTGGGTGTCCTTGCTCCACCATCTTCCGCGCACATCCCACCGTTCGATGACCTCCTGAACCGGTTCCGCCCAGCCGTCACGCTGGAGGATGACCGGATGGTTTCCGTCGAACCAGATCTCCGCGTTGATCGCCCGTTTTTTCATGCATCCGGCGTGGCGATCCGCTTCTTCCGGGGCTTCCGGAAACGGGGTTTCGCATCCGCGTGGAGCCGCGCGCGGAATAGGCTCAGATGGGATTCATTATCCCTCACGCTTCCCAAACCCGAAGCCTGAATCGGTCCTCGTGAAAATGGGCGCCTTCCCTGACAACGCTCTTCTTGATGGAGTTGGGAAACCGGCGGTGGACGTCCCCCACGGCACTGGTCACCTTCCGAAGCTTCTCGCCAAACAGCGAGGCCTGGATCAGGTCCCCCGTCATCAGGCTGGCCAGTATCAGGTCAATGCGATCAATGTCGATGGGCCTCGTCTCACGGTCACGAGCCTCCCCATGCAGCCGCTCCAGCATCTCGGCCCCCAGCCGCAGTGCGAACCGCTCCAGCGTATCCGCCCTGGATGTTGGATGGGGCAGCACCCGGTCACCAAAGACCGGAGGCCTGCCTTCCAAATGCAGGATGATCCGCACCTGCCCCGCGAACTGCTCCTTCATGGTCTCAGCCACCTTCCCGGTCAGCTGGCTCACAATCGGGAGAAGGTCACCCGGCTGACTGCACGGAGCCTCCAGTTCAAAGTGCCGTCGGATGGTGGGTGCCGGATGGAACACGCCTACCCGTTTTGACCTGCCGGGATGGAGAACCCGGTGCAGCCGCTCGCCCTCCTTGCCGAATGCGAGTACCAATTGCCTGCTGGTCAGTCTCCTGGCAGGGCCGAGGCTGATGCAGCCCAGCATCTCGAGGCCGTCCGCCAGCGCCTCGCTGAAACCGGCCTCTGCCAGGAGTCGGCTTGGATAGGCATCCAGAAAGGCATTCACCTGGTCCTCCTGAACTACGGTGGTTTTCCCGGGTGTGGCCCAGACAGCGGCCAGGTGGGCCGTGCTGCGATCCGGCGCAAAGCCCACGCAGGCACGCAGTCGGGATGCGGTATCCCGGATCTCTTCGGCGCGACCATCGAACCACGCCACGGGCTGCCTGCTTTCCAGGAATGGGGTGATCCGGTGTATCTGTTCCACGACGTATTCCCACGCGCAGTATTCGGATACCGGGTCACGGATCAGGAGGATGGCCGACGGGCACAGGGAGCGCGCTCTGGCTGCCGTCATTCCTACTTCAAGCCCTGCAGAAGACGCATGCCGATTCAGAGCGATGATGTGGGATTCCTCCTGGATGATCAGTGGCCGCTTCGGATCACACCGCTTCACCAGCGAAAGTGCCCATGCGGGATACTGCTTTATCGTAAAACAACCGGTCACGGGACTACTCGGGTCGGTAGCGAATGGAAGTGCTCCGGCGGCGCGACGGACGCTTGCCTCGGTAGAGCAGGTGGGACCCCACGATAACATGTGTGAGATATGTGTGTCAACGCATGTGCGCCGAAAAACTTCGCGGGGCGGGCCGAGGTGGCGGCATCCGGCACTGTTCATTCCTGCGGGCCAGCCGGCGGTGGTGTGCGCGGCGACACCGCCTATTTTGCGCGTAAATCCAACGTCACGCAGCGATGAGCACTTCCCCGGCATCAACCGCGACTGTGGGTCCTGTCCGCGAATCGGACCGGATCGTCTCCCTGGATGTGCTTCGGGGGTTTGCGCTCCTGGGCATCCTGACCATGAACATCGGCGCTTTCTCGATGCCGTCGGCTACCTACTTCGACCCGACGGCATGGGGCGAAATCACCGGACTGAATGGCTGGGTCTGGCGCGTGACCCACGTGCTGGCTGACCTCAAGTTCATGGCCATATTCTCCATGCTGTTCGGCGCCGGCATCGTACTCATGTGGCAGAGGGCCGACGCTTCAGGAAGACCGGCCACGGGCGTCCACCACCGGCGGATGTTCTGGCTCATCGTGTTCGGCCTGTTGCACGCCCACCTCCTCTGGTACGGAGACATCCTGTACTGGTACGGCATGACGGGGCTGGTTGTCTACTGGTTCAGGA
>JABDJZ010000119.1 GCA_013003255.1 Rhodothermales bacterium | reverse complement strand
CAGTTCGGCTTCGCGCAGGTCCTCTGGCTCGACGGCCTGCTCCTGGTCAACTGACTCGTACAGCTTGACCAGATCAAACGGCCGGGAAGCGATGGGCAGCCGCGCGCGCTCCTCCGGTTCTACCTCCTCCAGGGATTCCGAGGCGGGGCGCACCTCTAGATCGGCCGGTTCGATCGACAGGCGCGCGACGGGCACATCCTCCGGAAGCGGCTCCAATTCGATTTCGAGGGCCTGGGGCATTTCCGGCTCTGCGGCCACCTCGCGGGGCTCGTCATCGGGGACGTGCGGCTCGGCCTCTGCCTCCACTTCTGCAGGCTCAATTATCGCTTCGGGGGTCTCCACCTCGAGTTCGGCTTCCGGGACCTCCACTTCGATCACGGCCTCGGGCAACTCCGCTTCGAGTTCGACCTCTGGGGCCTCCAGTTCGATCACGGCCTCGGGCTGCTCAAGCTCGGCCTCGGGCACCTCCACTTCAATCGCCGCCTCGGGCGCCTCTACCTCAAGCTCGGCCTCAGGCACCTCCACTTCGATCACAGCCTCGGGCGCCTCAATCTCAAGATCAGCCTCAGGCACCTCGACTTCGATCTCGGTCTCCGGCGCTTCCACTTCGATCACGGCCTCTGGCGCTCCCACCGGCTCCAGCCAATCCAGTACCACATCCTCGTGGGTAGACGCGTCCATCGCCACGTCAAACACCACATCGTCGCCGATCTCGTGCAGGTCTTCCGCTGACGGCAAGTCAAGGGCGGCGATCTCACCTTCCTCAATGAGTGTATCCGCCTCGTCCAGACCCACGACTCCCACCGCCTCCGTCACGTCCTCGTCGTTGTCCGCATCGAAGGAGAGTTCATTTACCAGAAGCACTTCCTGGGCTTCTTCTTCGCTCTCGGCGGGCGCATCAGCCTCCTCCAGTTCCTCAGCAAAGAACGGGTCCGGCACCAGGCTTCCATCATCCGAAACGGCTACGGGCTCGATCAGGAAGTCTGGCTCTGTCTCGTCCACGATCTCGATGGTGGCTTCCTCCGACTCGAATAGGGGCCACGCAGCCAGCTCCTCGCTGCCGGTGGCCTCGAGTTTCATTTCCGCTCCGCCATCGGTCTCCACATCGTCGGCGGTTGGGAGCGACGGATCCACGGCCAGGCTGGGCCTCCCGGCGGCTTCGGCTCCCTTCGCGGCGATGCGCCGGAGCCGGTATTCAATCTGCATGCGCCAGATGCCGGGAGCCGAGACGCGAAGCGTTCGCTCGGTACCATCCTCCAGGACAAAGATCAGGTTGCCGGTGGCCTTGTCATTCAGACGGGCCACCAACTCAACGTCTTCTAGCGAGATGGTCTCCTTCAGCCTGCGGGCGCCTCGCCAACCCTGAATGGCAACGACCCGGGATCGCAAAGCTGCCTTTCCCAGCCACAGTCTGCGGCCGTCCAGGTGCGAACAGGAAGAGCGAAGGGTTTCGAGAGCCATTGGCGGATGCGTGGCGATGGTACTAACTCATACGAATCAGAATTCGGAATTCCACCCGCTTTATCGCAGAGTCGACCGCCAGACCGGCCAAAAGCGTCAGGCCTTCACGGTTACGCCTTTCCAGAATGCCACACGATCCTTGACGCGGACCGCGGCAGGCCTTGGCTCGGCGTAGTACCACACGGCATCCTGGTTGCGCTCGCCATCGACCTCAAGGTGGTAGTAGCTGGCCATCCCCTTCCACGGACAATGTGTGGTGGTGTCGCTGGCCGCGATGTACTCTCTGTTGACGGAATCGGCCGGGAAATAGTGATTGCCTTCGACAACGATGGTATCGTCCGATTCAGCCACGACCACTCCGTTCCAGATAGCTTTCATCCCTTCCGCTTTGATTGCATTGATTTGCCTTGAGGTGCTTTGGTGACCGGGCCGCTTCCGTCGTTACTGGAAATTCAGGACGACCTGATCTGGGTGAGCAAGCCGGCAGGCATGCAGGTGCATCGTCAGCACCGCGGCGACTCCGGTCCGTTCCTGCTGCAATGGGTCCGGGACCACGTGGGATTCAGGGTCTACCCGGTTCACCGATTGGACAAGCCCACGTCAGGCTTGATGGTGTTCGCGGCGACTTCTGCGGCGGCGGCCACGCTCTCCGAGGCGTTTCGCGAGCGGCAGGTGCAAAAGAGTTACCGGGCCATCGTACGTGGCCATCTCGATGGGGATGGAAGCATCGACTACGCACTCGGCCCGGTGCGTGACCGCTTCTCCACCTCGTCGGACGAAAAGCGGAGCGCTGTGACGGACTACCGGGTTCTGCAGCGCTCCGAGGTACCCGTGCCGGTTGGCCGATACCAGACCGCGCGGTACTCGCTGGTGGATCTACGTCCTCGAACGGGACGCCGCCATCAACTCAGGCGCCACATGAAGCATGTGTTTCACCCGATCATCGGCGACCGTAAGTATGGTGACCGTGATCACAACAGGTTCGTCACCGAGTTGGGATTCTCCCGACTGGCCCTGTGCTCCGTTGAACTCAGCATCGACTCGCTGGGAATCAGCCGTTCCATTCCCATGGATGCGGAGCTTTCCCTGCTGGCCAATGAACTCCAGCTTAGATCAAATGACTGATCGCGGAGATGGCCTGCTCGCAGGCACGGATTCCCAGGCCTACGCGGGACAGGTCTCCGGCCTCTGCTTCGGTCTCGATTTCGGACAGTAGCTGGTCCAGCGCCTCGGCACCCGCTGTTCGCGCGGTGGAGCGCATCTTGTGCGCCAGATGAACCACCTCGACAGTGGAGTTCTCGCTCAGCGCCTCATGCATCGCCTCGCTCCCGACGGACAACTGGTCGATGCAGAGTTCGAGCATGTGGCGCACGAACGTCTCGTCGCCCATCGCCATGGCCTGCAGGAATCCAAGGTCCACCGTGATCTCGGGGCCGGCCTCCTGAACCTCGCTCGAATTTTCGAAGTCGGCCAGGCGCTTGGAGAGCTCCGTCAGGGAGAACTGCACGCCTTCAATCTCAGGGGTCTCCGCCGTGGTATTGATGGCAAGAATGAAATTGCGTTCCTGCGCAAAGAGGAGGAAGATGCCTGCCGTTCCCCGGCGACTGAGCATGCCGCTGGGCGGGACATCACACACCATCCAGCCGAAGTTGCCCGCCGAGTAGGCCCACTCTGCCATCTCGTGAGTTTCTGGAACCCGCCGCGCCGTACGGCCATCGGGAACGGAACGAACCAGTTCGTACCCCGAACCAGCGGCTCCTCTGTGGAAGAAGCCGTCCTTTACCCACAGCGCCGCGTAGTCGACATCCGGGATATCGGCGATCTCTCCTACGAAGTCCCGGCAGATGCTGCGAAGCGATCCGGGCCGGGGCTCGGGTTTTCGCGGTTCATCCCGGGGTCCGACGTGGTGTGCGCCTGTACTCGGTGTCCGATGGGCAGAATGGGTTTGCATGGTCCTTTCAGCGGAAAAGCGTTCCCTCCGTGGATGGTGGAAACGTGAGATTGGGTGTGCCTTTCAGGCAGATCAAGGACCGGACCAATCGGAGGATTTGGGTCCACTCGTGTAACGAATGCCTGCAATAGGCTACTATGTGGGCATGGCTGCCCCTTCGGCGGTCTCTCTCCCAACACCCCAACCTACCTGCTCTTTGCCATGAAATACGCTCCCCTCGCCGGCCGCGTCCTGTTCTCAGCGGTCTTCATCATGTTCGGGCTTGGTCACTTTACCCAGACGGCCATGATGGCTGAGAACCTCGTGCCCTCCTGGGTGCCGATGCCGTCTCTCGTCGTCATCCTGACAGGCGTCGTGATCGTCGCCGGAGGCCTGATGGTCCTCCTGGGCTACAGAGCAAAACTGGGTGGGCTAATGCTGGCTGCCTTCCTGATTCCGACCGCGTTCCTGGTTCACTATTCCGGTTTCGCTTCCGGTGACCAGGTCAGCACGGGCATGTTCATGAAGGACATGGCCCTCGCCGGCGCTGGACTACTGATCTACCACTTCGGTTCAGGCCCCATGAGCCTCGATGATCGAGCCGGCGGTTGACCGACCGATAGTTCGATCGCGGACTCGAAGGCCCGGCATCAGAAAAGGTGTCGGGCCTTCACGCTTTCAGGCCGCTTTGGCTTTGGCCACCCGCTCCGAAATGGTAAGCCCTATCTGCAGACCGGCGGTCGCCGCCGGCGAGGGTGCGTTGCAGACGTGGATCTGGTGCGGCCGCTCGATGATCAGGAAATCGTCCGCCATCGATCCGTCCGGAAGCACCGCCTGTGCACGAATACCGGAGGGTGCCGGAAGCAGGTGCTCCTTCCGAACCTCCGGGATGAGCTTCTGCAGTTCTCGCACGTAGCGACGCCGGGAGACGGCACACGCGAACTCGTGAATACCCTGCTTCCAGTGGTCCTTCATGATCTGCCTGAACCCGCTGTAACCCAGGTAGTCCGCCATGTCGCCGATCGAGACCTGGGGTATCCGGTACCCCTCCCGGGCGAAGGCCAACAGCGCGTTCGGCCCACACTCCACACCACCCCGCACCATCCTGGTAAAATGGACACCCAGGAACGGGTAGGCCGGGTTCGGCACCGGGTAGATGAGCGTTTTGCAGAGGTGCTCCGCTTCGGGCGCCAGTTTGTGATAATGGCCGCGGAATGGGACGATGCGAAGGCCGGGCCGGACACCACCCATCCGTGCAATGCGGTCCGAGTGCAGCCCTCCGCAGTTGACCACCAGGTCTGCTGACACTTCGCCCTTCTGGGTTTCGATGGTAACGCCAGCGGCGTCGACTCGAAGTCCCGTCACCGCGTGCCCGGTTCGGACTTCGGCCCCCAACTCAATGGCACGCTCGCCCACCCGTCTGGCCACGGCGCCGTAGTCCGCTATCCCGGCGTCTTCCACGTGAACGGCACATCGCCCGCGGACGTGGGGTTCATACTCTCTGAGTTCCTCAGCTGACAGCCACGAGCAGCGCACGCCGTTGGTCTTCCCACGCTCGAAGATGCGCTTGAGTTGAGCCTCCTCTTCCTCAGAGGTGGCCACGATCACCTTGCCGCACATGTCGAACGGAAGGTCTTCTTCTTCGCAGAACGCAATCAGCGCCTTCCGGCCGGCTACGCAGTTGGTCGCCTTGAGCGACCCTGGCTTGTAGTAAACCCCGGAGTGGATCACACCCGAGTTGCGCCCGGTCTGGTGGGTAGCCAGTTCGTCCTCCTTCTCGAGAACCACCACCGGGCCGATTCCCCGACGGACAAGCTGCCACGCGGTTGATATTCCTACGATACCTCCGCCGATGACGGCGACTTCGAAACGATCCATCTGCGTTCGGCGGAGGCGTGAATCCTACGCCTTGTACTTGTCGGGCAACCCGTCTTTGAGTATGCCCTGCATGGCATCCACAAACCGGTCCAGTTCTTCGAGCGTGGTATACACGTTGGGCGTAATGCGGTTGCCCTCAAACTCGGCGTGCTTGATGGGCGTGACGATGATCCGGTGGGTGTCCCAGAGGAAACGGCCGATGGCCGCGCAATCAATCCCATCGACATCCACTACGCCGATACCGCAGCTTTGGCCAGGATCCAGGGTCGTCATGAGCGAGACCCGCTCGTCCTGCATCAGCTGGTCGGCCCAGTATGCCGTGAGGTAGCGCATTCTTTCTGTCTTTCGCTCCGCGCCGATTCCCTGGTGGAACGTCAGTGCCTCCCCGATGGCCAGGTAGTTGGCCGCTGGATGCGTTCCGATCTCCTCAAACTTCCGGATGTTGTCATCCATATGCGACGCCGCCGCCATCATGGGCCAGAGTCCCGGGATCTTGTCCTTCCGGACATACAACATGCCGGTCCCGTGGGGGGCGAAGAGCCACTTGTGGAGACTGGTCGCGAAGTAGTCGCAATCCAGATCTTCGTGTTTGAACGCAAAGTGGGCGAAGGAATGGGCGCCATCGACGATCACGGGAATGCCCCGCTTCCGGGCCATTTGGACCACCTTCTTGACGGGCAGGATCTGGCCGGTGATGTTCACGATGTGACACATCAGGATGGCCTTGGTCTTCGGCGTGATGTGCGATTCGAAGAGACGCACAATCTCTTCGTCATCATTGGCGGGAATAGGCAGCGAGAACTGGACCATCTTGATCCCCTCGCGACGCTCACGCTGGCGGAAGGTGGTCAGCATCCGCCCATAGTCGTGCGTCGTCGTCAGGACTTCGTCGCCTTCCTTCAGGTCAATGCCCAACTGGCAAATCTGCAGGCCCTCTGAGGCATTTCGGGTCAACGCGATCTCCTCGCCATCGACCCCGAACTCGCGCGCGATGCGCTGCCGCACGCCTTCACGCTGAGGCTCCAGAATGCGCCACATGGTGTAGACGGGCGCCTTGTTGCTGTAGTCCAGGTGCCGCTTCATGGCTTCCTGCACGATGGCCGGTGCCGGACTGACCCCGCCGTTGTTCAGGTTGACCAGAGTCCGGTCTACGGTCCAGGCCTGTTGGATTCGGTACCAGAACTCCTCATCTCTGGCCAACTCGTACGGGGTGCCCTTGTATTGAGAGAGCGTCTCAATGAGGCGGGGGATGCTGCCGGGATTGAGGGTCGCGGTTGCCATGGCGGCTGCCGCCGGCTTCCCGACAGTGCCGAGAAAATCTCTGCGCGTGTACATTGCCTCACCTACTGGATGTACCTCAAGGTAACGGATTTGGCTGGCGGTCGAAAGAAACCTCACGTGGCGCAGAACCCCGGACAGTCGGGTTTCGTGGGCTTCGTTTTGATGGGGCTGGTGTTCGCGGTGGCGCTGGCAGAGCCGTCACCGCAGCTTGACCACCGCATCACCGGCGTCACGCTGGATGCCCGACGGACGCCTTCGCCCGGCTTGTATGATGAGCTTGCCGACCTCGGCGCCAACCAGGTAGCGCTCGTGCCGTACGCCTTTCTTCGAGACGGCGAACTGCGATTCAACCCGGAGGCGCGCTGGTTCTCCGAGAGTGCTTCTGGGACCGCCGCCCTTGCAGACAGCCTCCGGCGTCGCGGCATCGGAATCACCATCAAGCCACAACTCTGGCTGGGCAACGAACGCTTCCCGGGCGATCTGACGTTTCCTGACGAAGCGGGTTGGCGCCGCTTCGAGGAAGGGTATCGCACCTATGCATTGCACCACGCGAGACTCGCTGCAGATGTCGGCGCAGACTGGTATGTGGTGGGCACTGAGCTAGCGCGTTCGGCCATAGAGAGACCGGAATTCTGGCGATCCCTCATAGCCGAGGTCCGCGCCGAATACCCGGGCAAACTGACCTACGCCGCCAACTGGTGGGCCGAAGTGGACTCGATCGCCTTCTGGGATGATCTCGATGCCATCGGCGTGCAGGCATACTACCCGCTCGCGGATACGGCCGGTACGGAAGTCCCCGCACTGACTCGACGCTGGAGAGCACACGGCCGAACCCTCGCCGGATTGGCCAGACAATGGAACAGGCCCATCGTATTTACCGAAATCGGCTACCGATCCATGTCCGATGCGGCGGTGCGGCCCTGGGAATGGACGCCGCGGCGCCAGTCACAAAACCCGGATCCGAAGGCACAGGCTGACCTCTACCGCGCGTTCTTCGACGCCCCCTGGCGAGCATCGTGGATGGGCGGTGCGTACATCTGGAAATGGTACGGGGACGGGGCCTCGCCACGGCACGCGCTGGATTTCACGCCACAGGGAAAGCCCGCCGAGCAGATTATTCGGGAGGCGTTTCGGGCCGAACAATAACGCAGCCCACCTCGCTGTCGTGGTCCTGCACCAGCGTGTCCCCAGGCAGATCACGAATCAGGCGCAGCACGGCCCAATCGCCCACTGCCGAAACCAGCATCAGCCAGGCGAAGACGGTCAGGAAAGCGTGTCCTGTGGCGATCCCATAAACCGCTGGGATGATCCCGAGAATGATCCCCGGTGTGGCCAGAATGACGCGGTAGGCCGTGGCCGAGACCGGTCTTCCACCGTGAACGTAGACCACCCCGTCCTTCCATCGAACACCGATGCGGAGTTCCGAAATCCGGATGCCGACGAAGAGCATCGGGATGATGTGCAGGATCTCGTGCACGATAACGGCACCGAGGTAGACGGCCAGCATCAGGAGCGATGCGCGGACCCATTCACCGGCAGAGGCAGCGGGCCATCCCCACAGGACCAGGTACAGTCCGAGCGTACCAAGGGTGAGTGGAGGGAGCAGTCGCCAGAGGACGCGGAGGACCTCTTCAACCGTCAGTGTGCGCGAATCGTCAGGCGCCAACAGGGAATATTCCGCTCACGGAGCGGCCCATCAAATAGATGGCGAGCATCGTCAGGACGAACACCAGCGTGATGAGGAACGGGGGACGATACATCTCCTCCAACCGCTCGTCACGTCCAAATTCGTATTCCTGATCTTCCATGGGTATGGATGCCCGACATGGGCACTCTTATGCTCAAGAGGGTACGCTCCAAGAATAGGAATTCGCGCGCGGTCCTGCGTGAATTCTGCCGGTCCGGTTCGGGGCAGGGGCGAGATTCGGGCTGCCGGGGTGGCCGTGCGCCGCCGGTCCGGGCGTGGCTTCGCGCGGTCGTTGACCAGCCTGCCGCCGGTCCGGCCGCGTTTCAATCCAGGCCGTACCGCGCCGCGATCTCCTCCGCATCCAGCGCCTGGACCTCCTCGCCCAGCATTTCCTTGGTCACCAGGTAATTGCCGAGGACGAGCGCGTCCATGTGGGTGTCGCGGAAGCAGCGATAGGCATCCTCGGGAGTGCAGACAATGGGCTCGCCGCGCACGTTGAAACTGGTGTTCACCAGCACGGGGCAGCCGGTTCGTTTCTCGAACGCCTTGAGCAGAGCGTGGTAGGCGGGATTCCCTTCGGCCGAAACCGTCTGAATTCGGGCTGATCCATCCACGTGCGTGACTGCCGGAATGGGTGAATCGATGTGCTTCAGCCGGTCGAGTCCCTTGCCCTCGATCACGGCATCGCGAACCCCGTCCACCAGCAACATGTACGGACTGGGGCTGTCCAGATGGAAGTAGTCGGCCACGCGCTCCTCCAGGACGCTTGGCGCAAACGGCCGGAAGCTCTCCCGGAACTTGATCTTGACGTTGACCCGCTTCTGGACCTCCCGCCCGCGTGGGTCCGCCAGGATGGAGCGGTTGCCAAGCGCCCGCGGCCCGAACTCCATGCGCCCCTGAAACCACCCCACCACAGAACCGGAGGCGAGCAACTCCGCCACCCGATCACTCCGGTCATGCATGCGCTCGGACGGGATGCCCTTGGCCGTGATAAAGGCGCGGCATTCCTCGTCGCCGAACTCGGGCCCCAGATAGGCGCCCGACATCGCATCAGGCGCGACCGGCGTCCTGGGCTTGTCGTGATACCCATGCCACGCCGCCAGCGCGGCACCCAGCGCGCCACCCGCATCGCCCGCAGCCGGCTGGATCCAGATGTTATCAAACGGTCCCTCCCGAAGCAGGCGCCCGTTGGCCACGCAGTTCAAGGCCACTCCGCCCGCGAGGCACAGGCTGCGTTCCCCCGTGAGTTCGTGCGCTTGCCGGGTCAGGCGAAGCATCGCATCCTCAATCACCACCTGCACCGAGCGGGCCAAGTCCATGTCCCGCTGGGTCAGCGCGCTTTCGGGGTCGCGCCGAGGGCCTTCGAACAGCTTGTCAAACGCTCGTCCCGTCATCGTCAGGCCGCGGGCGAACGTGAAGTAGTCCATGTTGAGCCGGAACGACCCATCGTCGCGGAGGTCAATCAGATGGTCTCGAATCCTGCCTTCGAACGTCGGCTCGCCGTACGGAGCGAGCCCCATCAGCTTGTACTCGCCCGAATTGACCCTGAACCCGCAGTAGTAGGTAAAGGCTGAGTACAGCAGTCCGAGCGAGTGCGGAAAATGCTGTTCGTGCGTCAATTCCACGCGGTGGCCCTGCCCCCGACCGATGGACGTCGTGGCCCACTCCCCGACCCCATCCGTGGTCACGATGGCAGCCGATTCGAACGGCGAAGGATAGAATGCGCTGGCCGCGTGGCTCAGATGATGCTCGGGAAATAGCAGCGGCCCGTCGTAGTCCAGCTCCTTCGCCACCAGATCCGGAATCCAGAGCTTCCGCTTCAGCCAAAGCGGCATCGACTCCAGGAAGGATCGAAGACCGCGTGGGGCGAAGCTGACGTAGGTTTCCAGGAGCCGCTCAAAGGTCAGAAACGGCTTGTCGTAGAAGGCCACGGCGTCGAGGTCCGCCGTCTTGATTCCGGCTTCGCGCAGACACCAGTCAATCGCGTTGGTCGGGAACGACGGATCGTGCTTGCGCCTGGTGAATCGTTCCTCCTGGGCCGCAGCGATAATCCTCCCGTCCCGGATGAGGCACGCGGCCGCATCGTGATACCAACAGGAGATGCCCAGAATGTTCAAGCGAAGGCGCGGTCTTGTCTACTTGCCGAAAAGATAGGCGAAGCTCACCCAGGGGATGAACAAGCTGTCGCCATCTCCCACTCCGCCCACCAGGCCGAGGTCAGCAGCCAGATTGGAGTTAAAAAACCGAACGCCGCCCAGCACGCCGAGCCCTCCTGTGATGGTCGGGATGCCGTATGCCTCGACGACGAACTTGGTGCGACGGCTCATCTGCTTTTCGCCACCCAGCACGAGGATGGGATCGTTGCTCAAGTCTCCATCGCCAAAGGCGAAGCCGAGCCCGATGGTGACAGACTGATCGGGCTGCCCTCGTGTCAGCGCCGCGTAGGTGATGCCGGCCGTTTCGCCGTCCACGACACCGGCCAGAAGGCCAAGCGAAACGCTGCTGTTGTCCTGCCGCCACACCTGAAACTTAGGTGCCACGTAGAACAGGTCACCAAATGCTTGTGGCATGAGCAACGTACCTCCGGCGAGGGTGAACCGGTCCGTCACCCCGTACCCCAGGAAGCCAAAGAACACGTAGTAGGCGCTGAGGTAGGCGCTGCCCTCATCGAGGGTCCGCCCCGTCGGCGCAAAGAAGAGGCGCGTCTGGTTGGGATCGAACCGGCGGAACCCATTGTCCGAGACGCGGCCACGGATCTGCCGGCGCGAGACTATCTGCGACTTGGCGATGCGCACCTCGGTCCCGGATGAGGTCCGCAGCATGAGCTCATTATCCGTCTCGCTGATGATGCGGCCGATGAACACGCTGCCGTCTCGGAGCTCGATCTCTGTGACCGTCTCGACCGAATCAGCGGGCGCCGGATTCTGGGCCTGGACCAGGTTTGCGGAGCCGGCGGCAAGCACGAGGCAGAGCAGAAGCGTACGCATTTGGGGATTGGGGTTGTTGTGGCCGGACGATACGGCGCGGGGATGGAATGGCAATGGGGTGGTGCGGCGGTGCGGCGGTGCGGCGGTGCGGCGGTGCGGCGGTGCGGCGGTGCGGCGGTGCAAAGTTGAATCACCGGGGCACAATCAACCTAAATCGGGCTCCAGAGCGGAGATAAGCTGACTTAGGCCCCTCATTCAACTTTAGCACGGCTTCAAAACGGTGCTAAGATTGAAAATGGACATCGGATTCAACTTGGGAGGTCCAGAGCAGCTCGCATCGCGCCACCCGAGTGCCGGGCAACAGCCTCGCAAGCCCTACCCCAGATCCGCGAGCGTCGCGTTCAGCTTCTCAACCTCGGCCTGCGTGTCTTTCGCCTTCTGCCGCTCTTTCTCTACCACCTCAGCCGGCGCCCTCGAAACGAAGTTCTCGTTCTGGAGCTTGCGACGTATGCCCTCGAGGAACTTGGTCTTCTGGTCAATCTCCTTCTGGAGACGATCCCGCTCCTCGCCCAAGTCGACCATTCCGGCCAGCG
>JABDJZ010000048.1 GCA_013003255.1 Rhodothermales bacterium | reverse complement strand
ATGGCAATCGTGCCGTAGCGGGTCAACTGGGTGATCTTCCGCCGGCCTTCCTCGCCCTCCCGCTGGAGTTTCTGGAAGTACGGTACCACCGCGCCCATCAGCTGGATGATGATCGAGGCGGTGATGTAGGGCATGATGCCGAGCGCAAAGATGCCCGCGGCGCTGAAGGCTCCCCCAACGAACAGGTCCAGGAGGCCGAACAGGTTGTTCGGATCTGACTGCGCGTTGATTGCCGCAAGGGCTTGGGCGTCGACACCGGGAAGGGTGACGTAGGCACCGAGCCTGTAGATCATGAGCAAGCCCATGGTATACAGGATGCGCGTGCGCAGCTCGTCAATCTTCCAGATGTTGCGAAGGCTTTCGGTAAAACCGGCCATGAGGGTAGCGTGTTGGAGTGTTCTCGGAGGGGCTTACTCGAGCGTCGGACTAGCCGACGTCGGTGGCACTACCTCCCGCCTTCTCAATCTTTGCTTTGGCTGATGCACTGAACTTGTGCGCGGAGACCTGCAGGGAGGCAGACAGATCACCGCCACCCAGAATCTTGACAAGGTCACCCTTGCCGATGACTCCGGCAGCGATCAGCACGTCCGGAGTCACGGGCTGAGCGGCGTCGATCTTGCCTGCGTCAGCCAGTTCCTGGAGGCGCGCCACATTCACGGGCCGGTACTCCACGCGGAACCGGTTCTTGAAACCGCCCTTTGGGATACGACGCTGAAGGGGCATCTGACCACCCTCGAACCAGGCGGGTATGCTTGCGCCGGCGCGCGACTTCTGACCTTTGTTTCCCTTGGTGGACGAGTGTCCACCGTATCCGGAGCCTACGCCACGCGCAATGCGCTTCTTGGACTTGGTAGCGCCCTTGGCAGGCTTGAGATTGCTGAGATCCATCTGCTTGTTGCTTTACGCCCGGGACGAACCCGGACTCGCTGTTGTTCTAGGCGTCCTCGGAGATGCGAACCAGGTGCTTGACCTGATTGATCATACCGCGGATCTGCGGAGAGTCCTGATGCTGCACGGTCTGGTGAAGACGACGAAGACCGAGCGCCTTCATGGTGCGCTTCTGGTCAGACGTCCGTCCGATCGTGCTGCGGGTCTGGGTAATGGAGAGTGTTGCCATCGTGCCTCTGTTCAACGATTAGCCTTCAAATACGCGACGAAGCGGAACGCCACGACGCTTGGCGACGGCACCCGGGTCCTCGAGGCGCTGGAGCGCGTTGAGCGTGGCCGCAACCTGGTTGTGGGGATTGGAGGATCCCATCGACTTGGAAAGGATGTCGGTGTAACCCGCGCATTCCAGCACAGCACGAACACCACCACCGGCGATAACGCCCGTACCGGCAGAAGCTGGCTTCAGGAGCACCTTACCGGCGTCCTTGCGACCCACGACCTCGTGCGGAACCGTACCTCTCTTCATGGGGACGGAAACGACGTTCTTCTTGGCGTCCTCGGTGCCCTTCTGAATGGCTGCCGCCACTTCGTTGGCTTTTCCGAGGCCGGTCCCGACGACTCCCTTACCGTCTCCAACAACCACGACCGCATTGAAGGAGAAGCGACGACCGCCCTTCACCACCTTCGCGACGCGATTGACTGAAACCAGCCGCTCGACCCATTCCTTCTGTCCCTCTTCAGAACGCTGTCCGCGCTGCTGACGATTTCTTCCTTTTGCCATTATTCGCTGGTTCTACAGTTTGAGACCGCCTTCGCGGGCTCCTTCGGCGACGGCGCGGACGCGCCCATGGTAACGGAACCCGTTGCGATCAAAGACCGCGGACTCCACACCGGCTTCCTTGGCGCGCTCAGCGAGTGCCTTGCCTACAGCCGTACCGACGGCCACGGGCTTGGACTCTTCGACGCCTGCGACACTGGAGGCGGCTGCCACCGTGTGTCCGCTAACGTCATCGATGAGCTGCGCGTAAATGTGTTTGTTGGATCGAAAGACGGAGAGCCGGGGGCGCGAGGCCGTGCCGGAGATCTTCTTCCGAATGCCGCGCTTGACGCGAGCCCTCTGTTCCTGCTTGTTCTTTGCCATGACTTTCTGATACGCTGAGAGAATCCGACGGCGGGCGCCGGCCCATCAGTCCTGTTATCTGGCTGCGGTCTTACCGGCCTTACGACGCACATACTCATCGGAGTACCGAACACCCTTGCCCTTGTAGGGCTCCGGCGGACGGAGGCTGCGGATCTTGGCCGCTACCTGGCCGACAAGCTGTTTGTCTATGCCTTCGATCGTGATGAAGGTGTTCTTCCCGCGCTTGGCATCCACCGTGATGGAGATGCCGTCAGGCGGAAGGAAGTAGATGGGGTGGGAGAATCCGAGCGCCAGTTCCAGCACTCCGTTCTCGACTCCGGCGCGGAATCCCACACCGATGACTTCCAGCTCCTTCTTGTAGCCGTCGGCCACACCAATCACCATGTTGTCCAGCAGCGAGCGGTAAAGCCCGTGCATGGCGCGATGGCGCTTCTGGTCCGTGGGACGCGTGACGACAATGGTGCCGTCTTCGACTGCAAGCGAGAGATCCGGATCGACCTGGAGGGAAAGCGTTCCCTTGGGGCCCTTGACCTGGACGTTGTTATTGGATCCAATCTCGACCTGCACGTTGGCTTTGATCGGGATGGGAAGTTTTCCGACGCGGGACATGGCTTCGTTAGTTCAGAATGGTCGGATGACTAGAGAAATACATCCTAGAAGATGTAGGCCAGGACCTCGCCGCCGATGCCGGCCTGACGAGCTTCCTTGTCGGTCATCACTCCCTGCGAGGTGGAAATGACGGCAATGCCGAGACCGTTCTTGACCCGGGGAAGGTCATTGGCTCCCACGTACTTGCGAAGACCGGGCTTCGAAACACGCTTGAGGAAGTCGATGACGGGACGTCCCCCCTTCTGGTACTTGAGGTAGACACGGAGCAGGCCCTGCTTGCCGTCATCGATGTCGATGAACTTCCGCACGTAGCCCTTGTCAACCAGGATCTGGGTGATGGCACGCTTCTGCTTGGAAGCCGGGATATCCGTGTAGGGATGGTTGGCCTTGGCCGCATTTCTGATGCGGGTCAGGTAGTCGCCAACCGGGTCTGAGATTGCACTCATTGATTCAGTTATTCAGAGGATGTCAGTCAGTTCGCCCGAAGGCGCTTAACCACGCATCGCTGCCTTGCCTTACCAGCTGGCCTTGCGAATGCCGGGGATGATCCC
>JABDJZ010000037.1 GCA_013003255.1 Rhodothermales bacterium | reverse complement strand
CCTGACGGGCCTGCAGGGCCTCGGTGGCCCGGTCCGACTCCATGATTGTGCCCTGCACCGTGTTCGGCAGGTCGCCACGGAAGGTGGTGTCGAGCAGCGTAATCACCAGGAAGACCACCACGAACACGGAGCCAACGGCAAAGACCAGCGCGTTCACGCGGTTGTCGTACTTGAGGGCCATGAAGTAGCCCACCACAAGCGCTGCCTTGGTGACAGCAATCATGATGGCAAGCGGCACCGTGAACCATCCCAGATCAAACCGGGAGGAGAAGACCGTAAAGAGAGTCAGGAAAACGAGCGCCCCGAATACCGTGACCAGCAGCCGGGTGGAAGCAACGTGATGTCCGTGTGCCATCGGTTAGATCAGGTAGAGGAGTGGGAAGAGGAAAATCCAGATGATGTCAACCAGGTGCCAGTACAGGCCTGACAGTTCGATCGGCGTGTAGTACTCGGGGGAGAAGTCCCCTTTGTAGGACCGGATGATGAGCCAGATGAAAATGCCCATCCCTATCAGGACGTGGAATCCGTGGATGCCGGTCATCACGAAGTAGATCGAGAAGAACTGCGGCAGGAACAGAATGTCTGCGTAGTCGGCCATGTCGTGGCCGTGGTACGTCCCCGTCGGGTTGAAATTGGCTCCGGGGAAGATGCCGGCTTCAAACTTGCCCGCGTACTCCACGTACTTGATGAGCATGAATATGCCGGCACAAAGGAGCGTCAGACCCAGGTTGATCAGCAGGCCCTTTCGATCGCCCTTCTGAATCCGCTGGATGCCGAAGGCCACCGTAAAGGAGGACCCGAGCAGGACGAGCGTGTTCAGGCCACCGAGCTTCCAGTCAAGGAGGTCCGATGCGGCCAGGAAAACTTCGGGGTGCCATACACGATAGACCGTGTAGGCCACGAACATGCCGCTGAAGAGCAGGATTTCCGTAATGAGGAACAGCCACATGCCCATCTTCGCGGCATCGAACTGCTGGTCCGATGACACGAAGTAGTGCTTTACGTGGGCGGGCTGTCCCGCTGCTGGTTGCGCCATAACTGAATTCGGCCTCCCGGCCTTGCTGGACTAGGCTTCGGAAGTATCTCGGTGGACGATCTCAGGAGCGGACTCGCCGGCCCCATCGCCGGAAACCCCATCGTTGAAGAGCTCCGGAGCGAGGTGGTAGTCGTAGGGGCCTCGCGTGACCACTGGGGTGTGGTGGAAGTTATGCGGATCAGGCATCGAGTCCGTGTGCGTCCACTCAAGCGTCAGTGCACCCCACGGATTCGCCGGCGCCTTCTTGCCCCGGAAGAGGCTGTGGATACCGTAGCCCAGGATCATGAAGAGGCCGACCCCCAGGACATAGGATCCAAGCGTGGAAAGCTGGTGGAAGATCTCAAACTCCGGCAGGTAGTCGTAGTAGCGACGCGGCATCCCCCGGCTTCCCATGATGAACTGGGGGAAGAACGTGAGGTTGAACCCGATGAAAACGAGGAGCGCGGCGATGCGCGCCAGGGTCTCGTTGTACATCCGGCCAAACATCTTCGGCCACCAGTAATGCAGGCCGCCCAGGGCCGCGATCACATTTCCACCCATCATGACGTAGTGGAAGTGCGCAACCACGAAGTAGGTGTCGTGCAGGTGGACGTCGATGGCCAGGACGCCGAGCATGATCCCCGTAAACCCTCCGATCGAGAAGGTGATCAGGAACATGAGCGCGTACAGCATCGGGGTCTGGAGCCACACCGAACCGCGATACATGGTCAGCACCCAGTTGATGACCTTCACGCCCGTCGGGATTCCGATGAGGTAGGTAATCAGGGAGAAGACGATGGAAGAAACGGCTGACTGCCCGGAGACGAACATGTGGTGACCCCACACCAGGAAGCCCAGGAAAGCGATGGCCACCGATGAGAGGGCAACGAATTTGTATCCCTGAACCCGGTTGCGTGAGAAGGTCCCCATCAAATCCGAGATCACGCCGAAGGCCGGCAGGATCATGATGTAGACCGCCGGATGGGAGTAGAACCAGAAGAAGTGCTGGAACAGTACCGGATCTCCACCCAGAGCCGGATCAAATATGCCGATGCCCACGAGCTTCTCCAGGAAGAGAAGCAGCATCGTGATTCCGATGACGGGCGTGGCCAGCACCTGAACGATGGAGGTGGCATAGATGGACCACACGAAGAGGGGGAGCCGGGACCATGTCAGTCCCGGAGCCCGCATCTTGTGGACCGTAACGATGAAGTTCAGACCGGTCAGAATGGACGAGAAGCCCATCACGAAGACACCCATCGTGATGAACAGCACCCCGTTTCCGACGCTGGTGGAGTACGGCGCGTAGAACGTCCAACCGCCATCAACCCGGCCGACGACCAGTGCCGTGAGCGCAATGACCGCGCCGATGAGGTAGATGTAGAAGCTGGCCAGGTTCAGCCGCGGGAACGCCACATCCTTGGCGCCAAGCTGGATGGGCAATACGAAGTTGCCCATCACCGCTGGAATTGCCGGGATGATGAAGGCGAACACCATGAGCACGGCGTGCAGGGTGAACGACTGGTTGTAGGCGTCCGGACCCATGATGGTCTCGCCGGGAGCTGCGAGCTCCGTGCGGACCAGCAGGGCCAGGATGCCGCCGGCCAGGAAGGCCAGAGATACGGCAACGAGATACATGACGCCGATCCGCTTGTGGTCCACCGTAGTGATCCACGACTTGATCGTCTTCTCGTTGTTCAGATAATGGACCGCCGGAGCGGCTGCGGAAGAAGCGTGCATGTGTGTGTCTTTTTGCGGCCCGGGGCCGTCTACTGCAGCGTCTTGATGTAGGCGATGAGGCCGTCCAGTTCCCTGGCACTCAGCGAGGAGTAGGAAGGCGGCATGGCCGGCGGATAGGTCTCGACGATCTTAGCCGCCGGCATCAGGATGGACTCCCGGAGGTAGTTCTCATCGGCCACAACGGTGGTGCCGTCCTCGAACTGACGCTCCGAACCGAAGAGCCCCTGGAAGGTGGGCCCGACGCCACGGGATCCGTCCACGGAGTGGCAGGCAGCGCAGTTGTAGGAGGCCACCAGTATTTCGCCCAGCTCCTCCGGTGGACGATCTGCATTCTGGTCACTCAACCAGCGCTGGAACTCCGCCTCGGGCTCGGCGATCAGCTTGCCGAGCATGGCGGAATGGGACGTCCCGCAGTACTCGGTGCAGTACACCTGATACTCTCCGGCCTCGTCCACCTGAAACCAGAGTGAGGTGTACCTGTTGGGCAGCACATCGTGCTTGACCCGGAATTCGGGGATGAAGTAGCTGTGCAGTACATCCGTCGCGCTCATGTTGAGCTTGATCGGGCGGCCGATCGGAACGTGCACTTCATTGGGGACCACGACTCCATTGTCGTACTCGTATTCCCAGTACCACTGCTTGCCACGGACCGTGATCTCGTAGGCGTCCGGCGGTGCCGCGTACATCTTGACGAAGACCTTGAATCCCCAGGTGAAGACGATCAGCACCAGGATGGTGGGGATGACGATGCTGGCCGTCTCAATCCACTTGTTCTCGTGAAACGCCGGCGGCACGAAGCTGTGGTCCTTTCTTCGGTACTTGACGGCGAAGTAGATCAGGAATCCCACCACGCCCACGAAGAACAGAATGCTGGTCCAGTAGACGAAATAGAACAGGGCATCAACCTCGGGGGCGATGGTCGACGCCGCTTCGGGTAGCCAAAAAGACCCGTTCTCTCCCATGATTGTCTTTTTCTAATGGTCCGCGGTGAGGCGGAGGTTCAGGTGCTCATCGAGGGCATGAGCGTGCGCCGCTCGCGGCGCCAGTACAAAAATAGTGTTCCGCCGAGTAGAAGCAGCGTCAGAAGGCCGCCGCCCCGCATCAGATTCCAGGCATCGGCCACATACGAGTTGGCCTCAGGATCGTAGCGGTAGCAGAACAGAAAGATCTTGTCAGCCGCGCTGCCCACTTTGCCTTGCGATGCTTCCACGGTGGCCAGTCGCACCATGCGGGTGTCGTAGGCCATGCCGTGGATGTACTGCGTGATCACACCGGCGCCGCTCAGAAACATCACGGCCGCGGGGTGGGCGTATTCCTGCGAATCCTCAATCCACTTGAAGGAGAACCCCATGGCCTCCGAGAGCAAGCGGATGTTCTCGTCCGACCCCGTCAGGAAGTGCCAGCCGTCTCCGGCATCCTCAACTCCCAGCTGGGTCAGGTGCTTCTCCTTGGCACGCGCCGCCTGGTCCGGAATCTCGGTCCCGGAGAAACTGACCGTGACCACGTCAAACTCTCTGCCCGGCATCCAGCCCTCGTCCTGGTTGAGGTCGATGAGGGTCTTGGTGAACTCCGTCAGCATCAGGCTGCAGAGCATCGGGCACTCGTGATAAACGAAGTTGAGCATGACCGGCGTTTCTCCATCGAAGTAGGAGCCGATGGTCACCTCCTTCCCGGTCGCGTCGCGAAACACCAGGTCCCCTGGAATCTCTTCGCCCAACCGCTCCTCTATACCGATACCGTCAAAGGCCGGGGGCAGCGAGCCCGTGGGTTGGGCCAGTGCCGGGACCGACATCCCGAATAGCAGCGGTATGAGCAATCGGAGCCTCATCGCGTGAGGGTCACCTCCTCGGTTGTCCCGGGAGCAGAGGTCATCACCATGTCTGCCATGGCACGGTCAATTGGAATTCGCACGATGCCCGCATCGGCATCGACCACGCCACCCTGGTAAAGAAGCGCCTGGGCTGCTGCATTGGTCTCCCGCTTGATCGGGTATCCGGTGGTCTCAATCGCGGCAACTTCCGCCGTATCGAACTCGTGCAGGGCCAATTCCACACCGACCACCACAAGGACGGCGATAAATACTACCGTAGCGAATACGAATCCGAGGATCTGAACAGCTGGCAGTCCTTCGGGCTCTACTCCTTCGTTTGCTGTCGTGTGGTCCATGCCGGCGAGTTGTTTGAGGCCGTGAAACGTGGGAGGGTGCATCGGGATTGGCCATCCCGATGAAGGCAAGGTCAAAATAGGCAACCGGGTTCGGTAGCCGGAGGGGTCCCACGACCAGCGGTGCTGGCCCGGGGATCAGGTATTCTTGAAGCTCAGCGAGAGCGCCAGTCGGGGATCTTTCTGCGGGACGGTACTGTGGCGGCTCAGCCTGAACATCACGAGTCCCACCAGGATGCCGACAATGCCGATGAGGGCCAGGAAGTCCAGCGGGTTGAACTGCGCGTGCTCGCCGTGGAGCACCGGCATGACCAGCCAGTGGAAGTCAAACCAGTGCATGAACAGCACCCACACTGCCATGAAGGCCAGGAGCCCGCGGATCCGCTTGGCCCACCGTCCGATGAGGATCATGAACGGGAGAATGAAATGGGCAATCAGGAGCGCAGCGCTGTGCAGTTCCCAGCCGTGCATCAGCCGGTGCCGGTACCAGACGGTCTCCTCAGGCAGGTTGCCGTACCAGATCAGCATGTACTGGCTGAAGGCGATGTACGCCCAGAACACCACGAATCCGAACATGAACTTGCCCAGGTCCTGGTAGTGCTCCGTGGTCACCCCCTGCATCATGCCGGCCCGCTGCATGCTCATGGAGACCACGATCATGAAGGCCATGATGGCCAGGAAGGAGCCGGCAAAGAAGTAGACACCGAACATGGTCGAGAACCAGTGCGGGTCCAGGGACATCAGAATGTCGTAGCTCGCAAACGCCGTCGTCACGGCCAGCAGAGGCAGTCCCCACGCGCTGGTGACCCGCATGCTCTTGGTTTCGGCAATGTCGCCCGAGGCGTCCTGCTGGATGGACCGGGAGTAAAGCCGGTAGGAAATCAGCGTCCAGACGATGAAGTAGAAGGCCAGGCGTCCCAGGAAGAAGGGCGTATTCAGGTAGCCCGATTTTCCGGCGATCACGTAGTCATAGTCCGGGCTGGCCGGATCAAGGAGCTCCGCGTGGGTCCAGTGAAACAGATCGTGCATCCCGAAGAGCACGGGGATCCCAAGGACGGCAAGCACCGGGAAAGACCACAGGAGGGCCTCCGGAATGCGCCTGAAGACCACGCTCCAGCGGGCCTTGGTCAGATGCTGGATCAGCACGAAGAACAGCGCTCCGACGGCCAGCGACACGCCGTAGGCCCAGGCGGTCAGGTAGGAGAAGTAGAACTGCTTGTGATCCTCACCGGTCATCCCGACGGCCAGCGTCGCAACAAGTGCGATGACGCCGATTCCGAGCGGAATGGTCCACGACAGCGTGGATGCCTTGAACCTGTAGGGAGCGTCGGCACCATCGCCCGTGGGGCGGATGGGGTCGAATAGCCAGACCAGCGGGTTACTGGAGCGAATGGTCGCCATCGATACGAACTATTTGGCCGAACTGGCGCCGGCAGATGGTAGTGATGTCGAAGCCATGCCGGTGCCTTCGGCGTATTGACTACGCTGAAGGGCGCGGATGTAGGCGGTAATCGCCCAGCGATCCGCCACGGGAATCTGCTGTGCGTACCCGGGCATGCTGCGAACGCCGTTTCCGATCACCTCGAACAGGTAGCCATCGGGGACGGCGCGCAGCGCTTCAGAGTGGTAGGTCGGGGCCGGGACATATCCGTAGTTCCCGGTCATGATGATGCCGTTGCCGTCACCGGCGCTGCCGTGGCAGACGGCGCAGAAGATCTCGTAGCGCTCCTGTCCACGGGCCATCAGCTCATCGGTGATGGAGACCGGATTGGCCGTCGAGTACTCGCCTGAGGCGTCACGCCCGAAATGGAAGGCGGTGTCATCCCGAAGAAAGCCGCGGGCTACCGTACCGGGGACCGGGGGACGCATGGCCCGCCCGTCGGCAAAGAAGTCGTTCCGCTCCTGCGGGTCAAACTTCTCCTGCCAGTCCATATTGGGGTTGATGTGGATCGGCGGGGCATCGCTCTCCGCACCACGGCACCCGGCAAGGGCCACCATGACAAGAAGCCCCGGCAGAACAAACCTGGAGATCATTGAAAACGGTCTGGTGATTGATCCTGGCATCGTTCAGTCCTCCAGGTCGGATGTGCCCTTGTCCTGGATCACCTCGACATTCTTGGCGCCGAGGTCATCAAGAAGCTGACGGGTACCTTTCGCATCGAAGCGTCGATCCGTGGCCGCGATGTGCAGGAAGAAAGCATCATCGGTGGCGCGGGCGAAGTTCTTCGAGTAGAACAACGGGTTGTAGGGACGCGGCAGCCCGTTCAGGGCGAACATTCCCGCAACAGCAGCAAGGGCGCTGAACAGGATGGTCACCTCGAACATCACCGGTACCGACGGCTCGACGGCAAAGAACGGCTTGCCGCTGATGTTCAGGGGATAGTCCACGGATCCGGTCCACCACTGCAGCCAGGTCCCGAGGGAAAGGCCGGTGATACCTCCACCCAGACAGATCCACCCCACCTTGGAGTTGGGCAGGCCCATGGCATCATCCATGCCGTGGATGGGGAAAGGACTGTGGGTGTCGAAATGCTTGTAGCCGGCGTCCCGCACCCCTTCTGCCGCATGGTAGAGGGCACCTGGGTTCGGAAACTCGGCCAGCAGGCCGTGAAGCTCGGGATTCGGGCTCTCGTAGATGCCCATCGCCGCCTTCACGTCACGGATAAGTTCTTTCAACGCATTCATGGCGATGTCAGGCTGTGGTGGGCGCGCTCGGGGTGGCAGTCGGGACGCCGTGACCGGCGTGACCGTCACCATGACCGTCGTAAAAATGGGGGTCTGCTTCAGGCTTGACGCCTTTGACCTCAGAAATGGCCACCATCGGCATGAAGCGCAGGAACAGGAGGAACAGCGTGAAGAAGAGGCCGAAGGAGCCCACGAACGTCAACACGTCCACCGCCGTCGGCGTGTAGTAGTCCCAGGAACTCGGCAGGTAATCCCGGTGCAGCGAGGTGACCGTGATCACGAAGCGCTCGAACCACATGCCGATGTTCACGAAGATGGAAACCACGAACATGAACGGGATGCTGGTCCGAAGCTTCTTGAACCAGAAGAACTGCGGGAAGAAGAGGTTGCAGCTCATCATGATCCAGTAGGCCCACGCATAGGGACCGAAGGCCCTGTTCAGGAACGCGTACTGCTCATACTGGACGCCGGAGTACCACGCCATGAAGAACTCCGTGATGTAGGCAAAGCCCACCATCGTTCCCGTCAGGAGAATGATGATATTCATCTTCTCCAGGTGGTGGATGGTGATGATGTCCTGCAGGCCGTAGACCTTTCGGGCGATCACCAGCAGGGTCACCACCATCGCGAAGCCCGAGAAGATGGCACCCGCCACGAAGTAGGGTGGGAATATGGTCGTGTGCCAACCAGGCACAATGGACACCGCGAAGTCAAAGGAGACCACCGAGTGCACCGAAAGCACCAGCGGGGTGGCCAGGGCAGCCAGCAGGAGGTACGCCTTCTCGTAGTTGCGCCAGTGGCGGTTGGCCCCGGTCCATCCCATGGAGAGGACGCCCAGCACGCGCTGGCGGAGCTTGGTCTTGGCGCGGTCTCTCAGGGTGGCGAAGTCAGGAATCAGACCGACGTACCAGAAGGTCAGGGAGACCGTGAAGTACACGGAGACGGCAAAGACATCCCAGAGCAGCGGGCTCTTGAACTGCGGCCACATCTCCATCTGGTTGGGAATCGGCAGCATCCAGTACGCCGCCCAAACCCGTCCAACGTGGATTCCCGGGAAGACGAGGGCGCACATGACGGCAAAGAGCGTCATCGCCTCCGCGCTCCGGTTGATGGCCGTTCTCCACTGCTGCCGGAACAGGAAGAGGATGGCCGAGATCAGCGTACCGGCATGACCGATACCAACCCAGAACACGAAGTTGACGATGGCATAGCCCCAGCCAACCGGGTTGTTC
>JABDJZ010000030.1 GCA_013003255.1 Rhodothermales bacterium | reverse complement strand
CCGAGCATCGCCACCATCCACGACGTCAAGAAGACGGACGCGGGCGACCTCTTCATCGTGATGGGCCACTACGAGGGCCGCACGATTCGGGACATCCTCAACGACGACGGTCCCCTCCCCCTGGACGATGCCATCGACTACGCCGCTCAGGTGGCGAGTGGTCTCGATGCGGCCCACGAGGAGGGCATCATCCACCGGGACATCAAGCCGGGCAACGTGATCATCACGCCCAAGGGCCGGGCCGTGATTCTGGACTTTGGTCTGGCGAAGGTCGAGGACGTCACGATGACGCAGGACGGGACGTCGATGGGCACGATGGCCTACATGAGTCCGGAGCAGTCGGCGAATCAGAAGCTGGACGGTCGGACGGACCTCTGGGCGCTGGGCGTCATGCTCTACGAGATGCTGGCCGGGAAGCGTCCGTTTGCCGGAGGCTATGAGGCGGCCATTCTCTACGCGGCGGCCCATGAACCGCATTCGCCGGTCCAACTGCATCGATCGGATGCTCCGGACTGGCTGTCCGATGTCATAGATCGGCTGCTCGAAAAGAGTGCCGACGATCGGTACCAGTCGGCGGGCGATGTGCAGGAGGCACTGGCCAACAAGGGTGCCGTGGACAACCCCGCTGAGGCTCCGCCACCGGTAGCACCTGGGCCCGGAACAGCCGAAGGCGCACCCCCCGCTGCCACAGGCACCCCAGGAATCGGCGCACCTGCTACCCAGAGTCAGATTCTCATAGACCCCACCACCGGCGCCTTCGTGACCCGGGACGGGACGCCGCTTGGCCCCATGTCGGGCGCCCAGATGCTCCAGTCCGGGCTGTTTCAGCCACCGCCGCCCACGAAGAGCAAGGCGGTCCTCTGGGGTGGCGGCGCGGCAGTAGCCGTGATACTGATTGCCGTGGTCGGGTGGTTTGTCGGGCAAAGTGGAGAGGGTGGGACCGCAACCGTCATCACCGCAGACCAACGTGCCCGTGCACGCGAACTGAACCGCACGGCACTGGAATACCGCGCCAACCGCCAGTTCACGCTGGCCCAGGCTACCATCGAGGAGGCCCTGTCTCTGGACTCAACCTACTCCGAGGCCTGGACCACTTTTGCAGCCGTTGAAATCGGCCTGGAGAACTATGAGTCCGCTGTCGAACATGCCCAGCGAGCTGTCCGGCTTGACGACACCAACGTAGCCGGCTGGTTCAACCTGGCCTTTGCGGCCGAAGAGCTTGGCCGCTTCGGCGAGGCTCTCGGCGGCTACGAGGCCTCCGTCAAGGCGGACTCTACCTTCGTCCCAGGCTACAGTGCGTGGGGCAACCGGCTCATTGAGATGGGCGATCCGGGCCAGGCGCTACAGATCCTCCAGCGGGGCATCATGGTGGCCCCCAATGATCCTCGGCGATTCCTGCTGTTCAAGAACATCGGGAAGGCCAACCTGGCCATGAACGAGCCGCAGGGCGCCCTCGGAGCGTTGGAAGAAGCTGTGCGACTCAACGACGAGAACCCGGAATCACTCTCCCTGCTGGCCGAGACCTACGAACGGCTCGAACGGCCGGATGATGCCCGCGCCATGTGGCAGCGCTACGTGGCCGTCGAAAGGGACCCGGCCAAGCGAAGCGCCGCGCAGGCGAGGCTCAACTGAGGCGGCCGCGAGGGCGGCCTGCCGCTACAAACCGCCCCTGCCGCGCTCCCCTACTGCCGCGACAGCTCCAACGCCCGCTGCAGGGACTCAACAGCCAGATCCTTGCGTCCAGTCTCGTAGTACAGCTTGCCCAGGATCTCAAGAAGCATGGCGGACTCGCCCTGACCTTCTGCAATGCGGCTGAAGACGTCCAGCGCCTCCGCGTTCATTCCGTGGCGGGCATAGAGAGAGCCCAGGAGAAAGTCGCGACTGGTCTCGGAGTCCGGCGAGGAAAGCGCCTCGCGGATGGATGACTCAGCATTCTTCAACGACTCGACGTCATCGGCAGCCATGACCTCAAACTGTACGAGTTCGGAGCGCGTGACGTCCAGCATTTCCTCGCCCTCGACGCGCCAGAAGTAGGTCACGCCGGGCTCCAGAGTCGGAGCATTGGACGGGTAGGCCAGCAAATTGGCCTCCGTGGATCCTGACCAGATCTCGCCGGCATCCGAGAGCACCGTGACGGTGAACAGTTCAAACCCAGCTTCGGCAGACCACGTGAATGTCGGTACGCCGTCCCGAATCCGCGTCTGACGGGGCGAAGTCAGATCAATGACAGCTGCGGATGCGCCGGCTCTCAGGCCCCCGAGTGCGGCCAGTTCGCCTACACCGGTTCGCTGAAGGGTCAGGTCCGAGACGTCGGCCAGCATGGTGGGATCAACGGTGGGCGCGGACGAGGACGATTCCCCGACATCAGCCCGGTCATTGGCCGCGAGCGACACCAGGCTTCCATCCGAATAGAGCAGTGCCGCCTTGCTGTCGGCGCCGGTCACCACTTGGTCGCCGTCAAACAGCTGCATGCCCCAGGACGCGTTGGCCTGCGTCCCGTTGGACCGGGCGATGGTCACCGTTCCGGACACGTCCGTAATGAGGGCTCGGTGGTTTTGCGCCGCTGCTGGCAGTGCAATCGCAAAGAGAAGCGGGAGAATCAGCGACTTGCGCATGGGGTAACGGGACGGAGTTGCTATCATTTGTGAGAACTACACGACATCCCGCGCAGGGTTGCACGAGGTTGCACTCCGCGAAAGAGAAAGCTGTCTGTCGCAGCAGCGAGTCAATACAATCCGTCTGAAACCATGAGTTCAATCTCCGGAAAGACCGCCCTCATAACCGGTGGAGCCTCCGGGATTGGCCTTGGGATGGCGAAGGCCATGCTGGCGAGAGGCGCGGCGCGCGTGGTCCTGTGGGACATCAATGCCGACGCTCTGAAGCAGGCCACTGATGAACTGACCGCCGCAGGCGGCCACGTCACCGCGGACCTGGTAGATGTGACCTCTCCCGTTGCGAGAGAAGCCGCGGCACAGCGACTGGCCGACGCGGGCAAAGTGG
>JABDJZ010000021.1 GCA_013003255.1 Rhodothermales bacterium | reverse complement strand
GGCAAGATCATCCAGGTGCTCCCCGAGCAAACCGGTACGTCGCAGCGCGGCGATTGGCGAAAGCAGGAATACGTCATTGAAATCCCCGGCGACTATCCGAAACAGGTGTGTTTCATGGCCTGGGGCGACAAGATCGACGAGTTCGGCATCACCGAAGGCCAGGAACTGACCGTCCATATCGACCTGCAGAGCCGCGAATACAACGGCCGCTGGTACACCGACGTCAAGGCGTGGCGTCTGGAGCGTTCCGAGAACACGGCGGACCCGATGCCGGAGCCCCTTCCTCCGCTCCCCGAGGCCGAGGACATGAACGACGACCTGCCGTTCTAGCTCGGGGATCGTATTCTCGGGACATGGCCTTCCTCGACCCTGATCCCCCCGTTACGTATCGCCCGCTCAGCCTGACTGTCATAGGCTGGTATCACGCGGTCACCGGTTTCCTTGGAATCCTGTTCGCCTGGGTCCCGGCCACGCTGCCGTCGGCGACGGATACGTTCAATACGCTGGGCATGGATCCCGGCACGATGGTGGCCTTCGGTCTGGCCAGCAACATCGTCTACGCGGCGGCTGGCATGGCCATTCTCAAGCGCCGTGACTGGGGCCGAATCCTGCTGCTGGTGGCCCTGCCATCCATCATGGTAGCATCGGCGTTTTTCAATCCCGGGTTCAAGGTGATGGCGCTGGTTTCCGGCGCTGTCACGCTGGGTGTACTGGCCTTTTTCCTGACCCGGCCCGCAGCCAATGACTACTTCAGCGGTGCAGTGCTGGAGGCGCCGGATTCGTTGAGGCGGCTTAGACTCGTTCAGCGGTCGGAAGGATCAGGGAACGACCTTAAGCGCATATTTGGTGTCCTGCTGGCGGTACCCGGCTGGTGGATCCTGTCGTTTCCTCTCATATTCGGCCTCATCGCGTTTCACCGATCGGTCTTCTCGGGGGGATCCGGCCTGCCTCTCGGGATTTTCTCGACGATCACGTTCCTGATCGCGGTCGGCCTGCTTGCGCTGGGCGTGGTCCTTTGGGGGACCCGTCGATGGAGAGGCTACCTGGGCTGGGGCGTGGTGGCTTTCGGCCTCCTGGCGGCATGGATGGGTCTCCTCGGGTTCCTCCCGATGGATGTAGAACGATTCCTGCCGCCCGACTCGCTCGACGACTTTGACCCCGAGGAATTTGCGCGCGGCATGCGGATTGGCGCGCGGTATGCCATTGCGGTTGCTGGCATCACCCTGAGCTCGGGGACGCTCCTGCTGTCCGCGCAGCGCAGGCATGACCTGGATGCGGCCGAAGAAATCGAAGACTGATCAGGAGGCGGTGCTCCCCCGGACTTCCGACGTCTGAATCAGGAATCCACCTTCCGGAACCGAACCAGGAACAGTCCTTCGGCCCGACTCGAAACGGCTATCACACCGCTTCTGAAGTACGGGTAGTTGCTCCAGGAGCCGCCGAATCCGGCCGCATCTTCGGCGTAGGGCGCCGTATCGAAGTGTCCCACCTCCACCGGATTGACCGGGTCGGAGATGTCGAGGATGCGCAGACCGGCCTGGTAGTTCGACTGGTACATGTATTGGCCGTCGATGTACAGGTTGTGATCACTCGCCGCTGAATCCAGATAGAACTGGTTCACCAGCTGGGGATCGTCCAGATCCTGAACGTCCCAGATCAGCGTGCGGGTGCGATCCACGGCACCGTTCATCTCGTCCAGCTCGTCATTCATGTAGAAGTACGAGTGACTCTCGTCCAGCCATCCCTGGTGTGTGTAGTGAGTCAGTGGATAGGTAGCCAGCGCCACCGTGCTCGGGTTGTCCTTGTCGGTGACGTCGGAGATCACCAGCGAACTCCCGTTGGAGGACAGGCAGATCTCGGAGCCGGAGTAGTCGGCGTCGGGCCCGTGGTACAGGACACACTGGGCGTCGTGGGTCCCCCCGGACTGGGCCTCCGAGAAACAGCCGGCGAACGTCGGATTCGCGGGGTCCCGGATGTCGATCATGTGACTCTGTCCGTTGCAGGTCTCTCCGCCTGCCCGGTTACCCACCGCATAGGCGAAACCCGTGTCCTCATTGATCACAATGTTGTGGGTCGATGCGGTCCCGTCGTAGTGGGCGGTCTCCTCAAAGGTCACCGGCATGTCCGCAGCCTCCACATCCCGAAGTTGGGTGAGATCAAAGATCTGAACGCCGTGCTGGCCTGAGCCATCGGCCACGACGAAGGCGTGGTTCTTGTACACCTTGACATCCCGCCATGCGGCGCCCGGAGAGCCTTCGGTGCGTAGCAGTTCGCCCACGTAGATCGGGTTCGTGGGGTCGGCGATGTTGACGAAGGCAGTCCCGTCGGTCCGGCCGATGAGCACCCACTCGTGACCGGTCTCTGGATCTTCCCAGCCCCAGATATCGGTCATCTTGACCCCGCGCTCGGAGGTCATTTCCTCAGCAGAGAGCAGCGAAAGCATGTCCACATTGTCGCACTCGAACAGAGCGGCCTTCCCCTCTTCGCAATCCACCTGGGTGCCGCGAATGGACGCGAGAAAGCTCACGTCCGGGGCCAGCGTGCCCGTAGCCTCCCAACCGTTCTCGGTGGGCTCAAACACGGAGACAATGCCCTCCTCGTAATCTGCGCTGGGCGAGGCCACGGCCACCGCTTCAGCGGCAACTGCCAGTCCAACGCCAAATCCACGCTGGGCGCGACCGGAAGGAGCCTCCAAGTGCGTGATCTGATCGCCGTCAAAAAGCCACGCCGAGCCCCGGTCTCCCGCCAGGATCCGGTCCCCGTGCACGGCAACACCGGTGCCCAGACTACGTGCTTCGGGCGCGATGAGGCGCTCCATTTCTTCCCACTGACCCGCGTCATTCTGGACAAAGCGAAGCACCGTGTTCATGCCGGATGCCCCGGCATACAGGACGCCGTCGCTCCACGCCAGCGTGCGACCCAGGCCACTCCGCGGCTCGAGGTCATCGGGCGCCAAACGCCCGTCCGGGACCAGCATGCCGTCCCGGAGCACGTAGACATCCACGGCCCCACGCTCGTTGTCTGCTCCTGGGACTCCGATGAAAATGGGATCGCCAAAATCACCCACCAGGGCATAGCCAAACCCTTCGCCTTCGGTCCCACGAAGGATGGTAGTCTCCTCGCCGCTCGGTGCATAGAAGTGCACCGCGCCGGAGTTGGTCTCTGCATTGAATGCGGAAACCGCCATGTGGCCGGCTGCGAAGGCCATGGCCTGCGTCCGGAATCCGGCGCGTGCGTAGGCTCCACCGAATTCGTATCCCGGTTGCAGGCTGGACGGCC
>JABDJZ010000608.1 GCA_013003255.1 Rhodothermales bacterium | reverse complement strand
GGGTAGTGCCGGTCGTAGCAGATGGCGACACCGATCCGGCCGAATGCAGTCTCGAAAACCGGCGCTCCCGTGTCCCCGGGGTCGTAATAGTCCTGCTCCCAGAACCCTTCGTAATGGGTGATGTGCATCATGCGCGTCACCCCGAGAAGCCGACCATCCGAGTCGATGACGGGAGACGAGTCGAAGGTCCTGTCGCCATCCCGCTCGAAGAGATTGAGGACAATCACCACACCCAGTTCGGCGGCCAAATCCTGAAATTTCCGGACCAGAGGACCAGGGATCTCGTGGCTGTGGAGGAACCGATCACGCTCACCCCGACGATGCTGGGGGAAGAACCGGGTAAAGGCCAGTTCCGGAAACGCAATGACCTGCGCGCCGGATGCCGCGGCGTCCCGAACGGCAATCAATGCACGCTGGACGTTGGCCTCGTCATCTGAGGAGGCGCGATGCTGGATAAGGGCGAGCTTCAAGGGCGGGGCGTTGTGGTGAGCGCCCAAAGTACAATCCACGGCAACAGTCCGGAGGACGCTGCAGGACGGGTTGGACGGGGACTCACCAAAGCCGCACGGAGGGCGGCTTACCGGGAAGCTGAGGGCGCGAACGTACTGGCCGCCAGCGTGGCAGCAAACAGAATGGCCCCGACAATGCCGACGGCTCGCAAGCCCTTGTTGATCTGGCCGGAGCGACTCTCGGCGGGCGTCGGCAACGCTACGTTTGACAAAGCCTGGTCGTAGATTTCGTCCGAAACCCTGGCCACGTAGTCGGCATCAAGTGCGCGTGCCATGTCCGAAGTCAACTGCTCCATCCAGTACAGCCCGATCAGTCTATCGGGAGAGCGGCCGCCGGCCATGCGCTGGAAGTTGCCCTTTACCTGGACGATCTGAATGCCGTCGCGGTCCTCGCTGTTGACCGTCAGCCGCACATAGAGGTCCTCGAGCGCCACATGCCCCAGGCCGGTGTCCGGTCGCATGGCGGCAATCCCCGCGACCGACGCATAGTCGGTCTGGAGCAGGCCCAGGCGTTCATTGGCCAGGGTAATGGTGAAGTCGTGCTGTACCAGCAGCGCTGTCGCTACGTCCACTACGGTTACCCGCTCTGATTCCGTCGTGAACACGACGGTCTCAACGCCCGCATCGACCGGCGTTGCCACCGGATTCGAGGCGGCACACCCGGATACCAGGAGTGCGGCAAGCGTCAGAATGGGGACGGTGATTCTCAAGAGATCTCGAAGGTTAACATTAAGGGGATCGACAAGGGGCAGGGAGTCTTAAGGCCGTCCCGGCATCACCGACCCGATGCTTGCCAGGCCCCCAGGACTTCCGCTTCACGGGCGGCAGAAAGGCCTACCCGGGGCGCGCTTCTTCGGTCTTCAGGCAGCGCTGCAAACCACGCCGCCGTATCCCTCGCCGTATCCGCAATGGGGCGAAACTCCAGCCCCGCCTCCACCGCACGCTCGTTGCGGACCCAGGTCAGCGGATTCCGCGGGATCCAGACCGGGAGATCCGTCCAGCCTCGGACGCCCTGATCCGCGAGAAACTCAGCGGGCACCCAATGCAGTTGCGAAGGCACGGCGGCGGCCTGCTGCATTTCTTCCAGCATGTTCATCATGGACAGCCGGCCCGCAGGACCGGTGGCATTGAACGTGCCGGACGTACCGTTCTCGGCAAGCCTCACAATCCAGGCTGTCAGGTCCCTCGCATCCACGAATTGCACGGCATCCCGGCCATCTCCCGGCGCAACGATATCGCCTCCGCGCGCCATCCGGACCGGCCAGTACGTAAACCGGTCCGTCGGATCATCAGGCCCAACGATCAGGCCCGGCCTGACGATGGTGGTTCGCTCGCCGAAGACGTCCCGCGCGGCCTGTTCGGCCATCCACTTGAAAGGCCCGTAAGTCTGTCCGGTTACCGCCTCGCTGCCGTCGTGATCATCGGGCAGTTGTGCCAGTGGGGCATCCTCTCCCAGTCGGCGCGAGGCCTCCTCCGCGGAGCCGGGTTCGGCACCGTCGTAGCTGGCGGGGGCATACACCGAAATGGTCGAGACGTGGATGTACTGAGCCGCCGCATCCTTCAGGAGCTCTGCAGACTGGCGCACCCAGCGCGGCAGCGTGGCATGGTTGTCGATCACCACATCCCAGCGTCGGCCCTCCAGCGCCGTGAGGTCATCAGAACGGTCGCCAACCAGCTTCTCGACCTCGGGAAACAGGTGGGTATTGGTGCGCCCGCGGTTGAACAGGGTCACCTCATGCCCCCGCTCCAGCGCGTACCGAACCATGTGAGGGCCGATAAAGCCAGTTCCACCCAGAATCAGCAGACGCTTCGGACGGGAAGCTGCAGACACCTCGGCACTGGCAGATCCAGGGGCTGGAGCGCCCTCCCGGCCTTGGGCCCACGCACCCTTGAAACCAAGGCCGGCCCAGCCTGCGAGGGCAAGCCCAGCTTTTACAAATTCCCTGCGATCCTTCATTGACCTACCCCGATTTACGCCCCTGGAGAACCCGCGGCCTGCCGGACAGGTCCTGAAGGACCCGGGTTTCTGTGTATCCCGCATCCGCCAGAATCACGAGGCTCTCCCGCGCTTCCGGTGAATGCGTTTCGATCAGCAGCACACCATCCTGAACCAACAGGTGCTGACCGATCCCCGTAAGCCGCTTGATGAATCTGCCCGGACCATCCTCGACAAACAGGGCCAGCCCGGGCTCAAACGCCAGTTCCCGCTGCAACGTGTCCCGGTCAGCCAGAGGGACATACGGTGGGTTGGACGCGACCACATTCACCGTGGACTCCAGGCCGTGCATCCACGAATGGTCGAAGGCATCTCCCTCAAGAAAACGCACGTCAGCACCCAGTTGGAAAGCGTTCTTGCGGGCTACCTCGAGTGCAGCAGCGCTGACATCCATGGCGATGACCTCCAGATCCGGGCGTTCCAGCGCCACGGTAACGGCGACGCATCCACTCCCCGTCCCTACCTCCAGGACACGGCCTCCGCGAGGGGCCGCGCTCAGCGTCGCCTCCACCAGCAGTTCGGTCTCCGGGCGCGGGATCAGCGCCGATGGGCTCACCGCGAACTCTCGCCCGTAGAATCCGGTCGACCCCAGGATATACTGCAGCGGCTCCCGAGCCGCACGCCTTTCCACCAGTTCCAGGAGGCGTGCGACTTCCGGGTCCTGAAGGTCCCGATCCGGACCCGCCAGCAACTGGGCCCGCCCAATCCCGGTCACGGACTCCAGCATCCAGTCCGCCTCGCGTGCCGCGTTTTCGATTCCCGCATCATCCAGCCGCGTCGCAAGCGCCCTCCGCACTTCCGGAATGCGTATTGGCAGCGCTTTCAGTGATTTGACGGGATCTTTTGCGATTTGAAGCTTTCGTTGGATCGTTAATGGCTCCGGAAGGCGCCGTTATATTCCTGCCCCTTCCACGAAACGGACAGTCAACCGTTTCACCGGCTCATTCGAGCCCCCGTTGCCCCAGTCGGCCCACTCATCTTTTCCGTCCATCATGGATACCCTGACCACTTTTGACAAACTCGAACGGCTCTCCCGCAATCTCTGGTGGAGTTGGCATCCCGAGGCACTGGAGCTGTTCCGTCGATTGAATCCCGGGGCCTTTCGGACCGCCGGAAACAGTCCGGTGGCAGCCCTGCGCATGGCCGACAGGGATGTGCTGGCCGAGCCGGGATTCGGTGCCGAGGTTGACGCGGTCTACGACGAATTCAGGGCCTACATGGATTCGCCGGGGCCCAGAGCGGACGCGCCGCGCACCGGATACTTCTGCATGGAGTTCGGTCTCCACGAGAGCCTGCCGCTCTACTCAGGCGGCCTGGGAATTCTGGCCGGCGATCATGTCAAGGCCGCATCGGACGTAGGGCTTCCGTTCGTCGGAGTGGGCCTCTTCCTTCGGGATGGCTACTTCAAGCAGTACTTCGACCCGAAGGGCTGGCAGGAAGACGAGTACCCTTCGATCGATGCCACCAAGCACCCCGTGGAACTGGTCCGTGGCCCCGATGGCGCCGAGGTGGTTGTCACCGTGTACTCGGGCTGGCAGGAAGTCAGCCTCCGCGCCTGGCGTCTGCAGGTGGGGCGCTCCACGCTGTACCTGCTCGATACCGACTTCGACGCCAACCCCTACGAATACCGCTTCCTGACCCGACGCCTCTACCAGGGTAACCGGACCACGCGCCTTCAGCAGGAGATCATCCTTGGAATCGGCGGACTCCGCATGCTGCGCGCTCTCGGCGAGCAGGTGGACGTTTACCATATGAACGAGGGCCACTGTGCGCTCTTGACGCTGGAACTCCTCCGCGAGCGCCGCGAGTTTGACCACGACGCCGAGGGCTGGGTGAAGCGGAACTGCGTGTTCACCACCCATACTCCCGTCCTCGCCGGCCATGACCGGTTCGACCCGGGCCTCTTCCTTTCCCAGTTGGCCAAGTTCCGGGAGCGGCTGGGCGTCAGCGAACACGACCTACTGGCCTGGGGGCGCGTAAGTCCGCACGACATCTCGGAGCAGTTCACGATGACCGTCCTCGGGCTCAAGCTGGCTCGCAGTTCGAACGGGGTCTCCCGCCTGAATGGTGAAGTGGCACGTCGTCAGTGGCACCACCTGTATGCCAACCGCTCCGTGGACGATGTGCCCATCGGCCACGTCACCAACGGGGTTCACCTCCCCACGTGGACCGCACCGCACGCCCGGGACTTCCTCAACAAGACGCTCGGTTCCGGATGGCTGGACCGGCGGGAGCAGGACACCACCTGGTCCAAGTTGGATAAGGCCTCCGACGCGGACCTCTGGTCGTACCGCCGCTCACTTCGCAAGGCGCTCATCGGCTTCGTGGAGAATCACATCCGCTACCAGACCATGCCGCAGAACGCGAAGCTGGATCCGGATGTGCTGACCATCGGCTTTGCCCGCCGGTTTGCCACGTACAAGCGCGCCCCCCTTCTCTTCAGGGATCTGGACCGGGCTGCAGCCCTCTTCAACAACCCGGATAGGCCGATCCAGGTGATCTATGCCGGCAAGGCCCACCCCGCCGACAAGGAAGGACAGCGCTTCATCCACGAGATCTTTGAGCTGACGCAGGACCCCCGCTTCAACGGGCGCCTGGTGTTCCTCGAGAACTACAACATGGAAGTCGGCCGCATGCTGGTGTCGGGCTCCGACGTATGGCTCAACAACCCGCGGCGCCCCTATGAGGCCAGTGGCACCAGTGGTCAGAAAGTGGCCATCCACGGCGGCCTGAACCTGTCCATTCTGGATGGCTGGTGGCCGGAAGGCTTTGACGGGACCAACGGCTGGGCCATCGGCGAGGATGCTTCGCACGTCTACAAGGACCCGGCCGTGCAGGACCCGGAGGATGCCGCATTCCTGTACGACACCCTGTTCAACAGTGTGGTCCCGACGTTCTACGAAACGAAGGACGGGATTCCCACCAAGTGGGTGTCGATGATGCGGTCGGCCCTCAAGGGGCTCAGCTATCAGTTCTCAGCCCACCGCATGATCGAGGACTACATCCGCACCATCTACCGCGAGGAAGTGCCGGCCTAATGCGGCTGGACGCCCGGGTCTGAGGACTTCACCCGTCTGGCGGGCAGCTACGCCCGGCCTGTCGCCAGCTCAGGTGAGCCCGCGGCTGTGGGTCCAGGACCGGAAACTCTCGACCAGTTGGTCGAAAGACTCCAGTTCGAAGAGGAGCGGCTGGAGATGCCAGACCTCGTAGTCCTGCTCGACCACGCGTTCGACGTCAAAGGGCCGTCGCTCCACGTCATCGGACAGCGCGTTCAACACCTCGTTCTTCGAGGAGAGAATGCCGGCACCGAAGATGCGGGTGCCCTCGGCCTGCCGAATCAGCCCGAACTCCACGGCAAACCAGTGGAGGCGTTCCAGGCGAATACGGTCGATGCCTTCGGCGTTGAGGGCAGCCTGGCCGAATAGCTGGTAGAAGTCCGCAAACGCGGGCTCTGTCAGCATCGGCATGTGGCCCAGGATGTCGTGGAAACAGTCCGGAGCGGGGGTGTAGTCCAACTCATCCACGCCACGGATATAGTCGGTCGAAGGGAAGATCCGCTCAGACAGCAGGTTGAAGAAATCCCGCTCGTGCAGGAGCCCCGGAATCCTGGCAATCCTCCAACCGGCAGCGGCCTCCATCCTGAGACTCAGATCCGCGAGCCGTGGAATCCGGTCCGACGTCATGCCCAGGGTTTCCACGCCGCGGAGGAATGCCTGGCCGGCGCGCCCCGGCAGGAGCTGCATCTGCCTTTCGTACAGGAAGCGCCAGTTGTCGTGCTCGAGCGCCGAGTACTCCGGCGCGATGATATCCGCACCAATGGGCGGATTTTCGTCGAGAGACTGGGGAATACAACGCGGGTCAATTCCGTCCTCAGCCGCCTTCTCATAGGCGGATCGCAGGTCGGGTTTCACGGCAGCATCCATCGGGCAGGGGCAGGGCGACAGGCGCCCATTTCGAGACAGCGAAATTTCGCTGGAACTACCCGCGGCCGTCCTCAGGGTTCCTGTAGTGCATGGCGCCGATGATGAGGTAGCCCCCCAGTACAAGGACGAATATGGCCGCAGTTTCGGCGTTGGCAACCCCCTCCATTCCCGTCACAATGCGGCCGAGAAGATGGGCCAGACCGAATGCCGAACTGAGCAGGATGGCGCCCGCAATGATCCGCGGCCAGGTGTCGAATGCCCAGTTCGTCACGCCAGGATCCCCGCAACCAGGTAGGCGGCGAAGGCTACGCCACCCACGGCAAAGGCATAGGGCATCTGAGTCCGGATGTGGTCAACGTGGTCGCATGCTGCGGACATGGACGAGATGATGGAGGTGTCGGAGAGCGGTGATGCATGGTCGCCCCATACACCGCCGGACAGGACGGCGCCCAGCATCAGGGCTTCCGAGATTCCAAGGCCTGCCGCCAGCGGAAGTGCAATCGGCAGGAGGACGGCGAACGCGGTCCACGAAGACCCCAGCGTGAACGAGATGAATGAGGTCACGACAAAGACCAGCGCGGGAATCCAGAATGTGGGCACCCCATCACCCACCAGCCCGACCACGTAGGGGCCCATCTCCAGGGCTCTCGATACCTGACCCAGCGCGAAGGCGAATACAATCAGGACCGTCACGCCGACGAGTCCGGCCGAGCCTTTGAGAACCAGGGCCGACGCCTGCATCGGAGACATTACCCGTCTGCCATTGCGTGGAATGGCGTAGAGTCCGGCCGCCACCATGATGGCCGTGCCCACGGCCCAGAGAACCGAGGTAGATCCCGAGCCCTGCATCATGTCGCCGTCGCCCGTTATCCAGAGCCCGACAAAGATCATCCCGACCATCACGCCCAGCGGGATGAGCAGATCGCGGGCCTGTTCGGGCGAACCCTCGACCGGCTCAAGCTCCGATACCTCCTCGGACACCAGTGGGGTTGAACCGGGACGGGTCAGCTGGCCCGTGCTCAGCGCCCGCTCCTCAGCCTTCTTCATTGACCCGAACTGCCAGCCGAACAACGCCACGCCGAGCGCAAATAGAATGGAAAGCCAACTGTAGAAATTGAACATCAGTCCCGACGCCAGCAGACCTACGGCGCCGGTGGTCACGCCCTGCGCCGCCAGAAGGCCGAGTATGTACGCGCCCCAGCCATTGAGCGGCAGGGACATGCACACGGCCGCGCTGGTGGAATCGCAATAGAATGCCAGTTTCTCGCGGGGAAGCTTGAGCTTGTCGAAGAAAGGACGGTTTACCGCACCCACCACCAGGCAGGTAATGGAGGACTCAACGAAGATCAGGAGCCCGACCACCCAGGCCAGTAACTCCGCTCCGCGCCTTGTCTGCCCCCAACCCCGCGACTGGGCCCAGTTGACGAACCCGATGACGCCTCCGGATGCCTGCACCAGGGCCATCAGGCCACCTACCAGCAGGCAGAAGAACACAATCCGGGTATTTCCGGGATCCTGGAAAACCAGCACCAGCTGATCGACCAGCTCCTTCATGCCCAGGACCGGGTTTCCACCCACCAGGATTGTGGTGCCAATCAGCAGACCGGCGAAGAGGCTGAGGTAGACCTCCTTGGTCCAGAGTGCCAGGGCGATGGCCGCGATGGGCGGAAGTAGTACGATCCAGTCCATAAATCCGGGTATTGGGCGGGCAAAGGTAACCCAATGCACCCTATCCCCGGGGCATGCGTAGTAGTTTGCTCCCCTGATCGCCCATGCCCCAGGATTCCAAAACCGTTTACGAGAAGTCGGCGCAGTTTGCCGAGTCGCTGTTTCGCGACTGGAACTCCGCAGAGATCCCTCAGACCCTGCGCCAGGATCTGCAGGAGACTTATGACTTCTATCTGGACCGGGACTCCCGGGACCGCCTCAAGGACATGCATCCGGTCAAGCGCTGGTTCGTGTCGTCGTGGCTGCTGATCAAGAATGTCTTCCTGAAGCTCACGCCGACGCGTCGGATCGTGATGGCCGTGGCCATTTTTCTGGCGGTTGACGGGCTTGGCGGCGACACGAGCAACCTCTTCATGGCATTCCTCGCGACCCTGTTCGTGCTCGGCCTGGAGTTGAAAGACAAACTGCTTGCGCGGAACGAACTGGAGGCAGGCCGCGCGGTGCAGTCAGCCCTCATGCCTGAGCAGACGCCGCGCTTTCCGGGCTGGGACATCTGGCTCTATACCGCGCCGGCGAATGAAGTGGGAGGCGACCTCATCGATTGCCAACGGGTGGACAAAGGCCGGTTCTCAGTCTCACTCGGGGATGTCTCCGGAAAGGGACTCGCAGCGGCCCTCTTCATGGCCAAACTGCAGGCCACTGTCAGGGCCATCGCGCCTTCCATTCACTCGCTGGCCGAACTAGGCGCCCGCGTGAACGAGATCTTCTGCCGGGACGGTCTGCCCGGACGGTTCGCGTCGCTGGTGTATGCCGAACTGTCGGACAATGACGGCACCGTCCGCGTGGTGAACGCGGGGCACATGCCTCCGCACCTGGTGACCCCCGACGGAATCGAGGAACTCGACAAGGGAGGCCCCGCCATCGGACTAATGGCGAAGGCCCGCTACGTGGAGACAGAAACCCGCATGGCCGCGGGCGACGTCCTGGTGATTGTCAGCGACGGGGTGACCGAGGCGCGCAACGAAGTCGGCGCGTTCTTCGGGGATGACCGGCTCCATCGGCTGCTTGCCCACGCTTCCGGCCGCTCCGCCAGAGATGTGGGCGAACACATCCTCGATGCTGTCAACACCTTCGTGGGCTCGGCACGGCCAAGCGATGACCTCTCCGTGGCCGTGGTGGTCCGAAACGAAGTGCCCCGGCTGCCCCAGCACCAGGAGGAGGCATGAATCCGGAGCGCATCAACATCAGCACCGGCACACCCTGGGAACCGATAGTGGGCTATTCCCGCGCCGTCCGGGTTGGTGACCTGGTGGTGGTTTCAGGTTGCACGGCCACCAACGAGAACGGTGACCTGGTGGGGGTTGGAGACGCCTATGCCCAGGCGGTGCAGACCCTGGAAAACATCAGGCGCGCCCTGGAGCAGGCAGGCGCGACCCTGGAAGACGTGATTCGAACTCGCATCTACGTCACGGACATCGGCGAGTGGGAGTCGGTCGGTCGGGCGCATGGCGAGGTATTCGGTGAGATCAGGCCCGCCACTTCCATGGTCGAGGTCTCCGCGCTCATCGATCCGAGGATGCTTGTTGAAATCGAGGCCATGGCCCGGGTCGAGTCGGGAACCGGATCCGACCGGTAGACATTGATCGCTAGTTCGCTGAGAGCTAGATTCGCCCGGTCTCACCCCCTGTTGCGAGAGCCTCCCCCCTCAACCGAACAGATCGACCCACTCACTTTCGGCCCCCCGCCGTCATCCCACAGGGACTTGGCCCACGACCTGCGTCAGAACACTCAGCGAGAGCACCCCGGAGCGGGTGGTTCCTCCGATGGTGTTGGCGATGAAGGTCGGTCAATCCCGCTTCGATCCGTTCGGGCCGCTTCTGAAACCCAAATCCTGACCGATACGAGATCTGTTGAGAGGTATCGGCATCAGGTTGGTCCCCGTCGCCGCATGGCAAAACATCGCTACTATTACTACGACTCCGAGAGCTGTTCGTTTGTCGAACTGAAGAGTCGCCGCAGACGCCTGCAGATGCAGGTGGCCGGTGTGGTTTCCATTGCTGTCGTCCTTGCCCTCGGGCTGACGTGGGGCATGGATCACGTCGTTGAAACGCCCCAGGAACTGGCGCTCCGCGCCGAGAACCAGGCGCTTCAGGATCAGCTGGCCCAGTTTGACCGGAGGATCTCTTCGGTCTCCACCGAACTCGAGAAACTGAGCGAGAAGGATCAGGAACTCTACCGGTCCCTCTTCCAGGCTGACCCCATTTCCGAGGATGTTCGCCAGATGGGTGTCGGTGGTACCGATGCCTATGCCAGCTTCTCCCGGTTCAGCCCCTCGGCGTCGCGCCTGTTGCGTAACACGGCCGAAGGTCTGGATCGACTTGAGCGGCAGGTTGGTTTCCAGTCCGAGAGTTACCGCGAGTTGACCCGGTTTGCCACGGACTACGAAACGCAGCTGGACGAGATGCCCATCATGATCCCGTCTGAGGGTCGGGTCATTTCCGGGTTCGGGATGCGGTACCATCCCATCCTGAAAGTCCGCCGGATGCACTATGGCGTAGACATCAATGTGAATACCGGGACTCCGGTTGTCGCCGCGGGCGACGGCGTGGTTCTGGAAGCCAAGCGTGGCAACGGCTACGGCAACTACGTCAAGATCAAGCACGAGACCGCCGGCTACGTCACGCTCTACGCGCACCTTCGCAACTTCAAGTCCGGCCTCAAGGCTGGTCAGCGGGTCTCGCGTGGTGATCTGATTGCCTACAGCGGAAACACGGGACTCTCCAAGTCACCCCACCTCCACTACGAGGTGCGTGACCTGGATGGGCGCGCTCTCAACCCGGTGTTCTTCCTGGCGCCGAGCCTCACCCCGGCCGCCTACCAGAAGATTCTGGAGGAAGCTGAGAACACCACCGTCATCTTCGACTAGAACCCGGCTGGCCGCTTCCCGGCCGACCCTCACCGTGTTCTTTCGGTCCACATGCCTGTTTCGGGGCTTGTGAGCCGCCTTGCATTTCTAAACGAAGCATCCTATAGTGCCGCGAGCGACCCTGCTCCCCGCCTGACTGAGTATGTATTGGACTCTTGACTTGGCCTCCTACCTGGAGGATGCACCCTGGCCCGCCACCCGCGTGGAGCTCATGGACTACGCTGATAGGACGGGAGCCCCGGCCGAGGTCGTAGACAACCTTGAGGCCATGGAGGACGACGGCGAGCCCTACGAGAGCATTGAAGAGGTCTGGCCGGACTATCCGTCGGGCGACGACGATTTCTACTTCGAGGAGGACTGATCCGGCCAGGAGCCGGCTCCCAAGACGTACCATCTCCATGCAGCGTGCCCTGCTCGGCCTGATTGTCCTGGCCGCTGGGCTTGGTGGCTGGAATTCGGCACTGGCCCAGGATCGCAGCGATGAGGCATATCGCGTTGCCCACGTCAAATTCGAAGGAGACCTGGTCTTCTCGAAGGTCCAACTCGAACTGAGGACGCGGACCCGCGGCAACCGCCGCCTCCTTGACATCCCCGGGGCCAACTGGTGGCTATTCCTCCATCGTTTCGGTGACCGCCTCGGCGGAAGACTGGGCCGGGGTATTCGCGACAGCGGCGAGCCGCCGGCACCGCTGGATACGGCCGTTGTTGCGGCCGACCTCGATCGGCTTCGGCTCTTCTACAACCAGGAAGGGTTCCGCCGTGCCCGGATTGATGCCATCATCGATACCACGCGGGGCACGCAGAAGACGCACGTGGTCTTCCAGATTGAGCCGGGCCCCCCGGCGTTCATTCGGGACGTTCGGTACGAGGGTCTGGATCGACTGGAACCCCATCGCCAGCTTGAGTTGATTCAGGGTGGGCTTTTGGGCACCCCTGACCTGTCTGATGGCGACCTCCGGTTGCGAGGAAACCAGCGCTACTCGGAGCCGCTGCTCCTGGAGGAAGGCCGACGCATCCTGACGTTCCTGCGCAACACCGGATATGCCTTCATTACCCGGGATTCCATTCACGCCGTGGTTATTCCGGCGCAGCCGGATTCCTTCGATGTCATCATGGACATCCGGCTGGACCAGCGTTACCGCGTGGGTGACCTGGCCTACCAGATCCAGGGGCCCCAGCCCGAAGCCGGGCCCCGCACCGACACGATATCGGTGTCCCGGCCCGACACCTCGTTTGCAGTCAGCGGCCGGGTTGACGGCGACTCTCAGATCGATCCCAATGTGGTTCGTCGCGCGCTGCAGTTCTCCCCGGGCGGCTGGTATGACCAGAGTCTGATTGATGCCACGAAGCGCAGACTGGATGCCGTTGGCGTTTTTGCATTCACGGAGGTTCGCAGTACCCGACCCGATTCCGGGGCGATTGACATACCGGTGCTCTTCGACCTCCAGACGCGCGACCGTCACCGGGTCCAGGTGGAAACCTTCATGCTGCAGCGCAGCGGCGGGTTTGCCGACAGTGACAACGAGATTGGTACCGGCCTGGGACTCAGCTACTCGAACCTGAACGTATTCGGAGGTGGGGAGGCCTTTCGCCTCAGATCCACCGGCACCATTGCGGCTGACCTGGGACTCCAGAAGGGCTTCACGAGTACCCAATGGGATGTCTCGGGGACGCTGTCATTTCCCTACCTCACATGGCCTGCGGGCAGGCTTGATCGTGCGCTGGGGCTCTACGACGCCCGGACCCGACTTTCCATCTCGTTTCTGGCCGCCAGACGGGACGCTCTTCGACTCGTACTCCGTGGTCGTGGAAACCTCGGTTACCGCTTGGAACTCCGCCACTCGCCGACGCTGACTTCGTTCGTCGATATCCTGGACCTGAGCGTATCGAATCCGGATACGCTTGATGGATTCGGGGACATCTTCCTGGACGACATCCTGGCCTCCATTGATGACCCGGTGCAGCAGGGCCAGATAGTCGAGGACTACACCCAGCCCCAGGTCAACAACGCCCTTCGCTACACACTTCGGTCCGGCCGCGTAGACCCGTTTCGCAGGGACGATGGGCACTCGTACGAGGCCGCGATCGAGGTGGGCGGCAACTTGCCCTATCTGCTGGATCGCTTTGTATTCGACCCGGGAACGCTTGAGGGCAGCCTGCCTGGCCTACCTTTTTTCGGAGGATCGAATCGGGAAGACCGCCTGATCTACCGGCAGTACGTCCGTGGACTCGTGGACCTCAGACGGTACATCACCATCAACCCCCGAAGGGTGCTCGCCTGGAAGGCTGTAGTTGGTCTGGCGCAGCCGCTGGGTGGTGCCGACGTGGTGCCTTTTGACCGGAGGTTTTACAGTGGCGGCGCGTCCAGCGTGCGGGCCTGGCGACTTCGCGAGCTCGGACCGGGCGGCGCATCCTTCTC
>JABDJZ010000596.1 GCA_013003255.1 Rhodothermales bacterium | reverse complement strand
CCGACTATGGTGCGGTCCGCCTCTTCCTGGATGTCGCAGACCCATCGCTCATTCCCACGCCCGGGACCGACTTTGGCGAGGCCCTGAAGATTGCCATGCGGGCGTTCCGCGCACCCCATCTGGGATCGGAGGACGAGGTGCGTACCCGGGCCCTGCTCTTTGTGTCGGACGGCGAGAACCACGTGGCCGACATCGATGAGATTCTGACCGAAGCCCGCAGCGAGTCCATCGTGATGTTTGCTGCCGGTGTTGGAGAAACGGACGGCGTTCCCATCCCCGTCTACCGAAACGGTCGTCAGGTGGACTTCAAGAAGGACCAGGCCGGTCGCGTGGTGACCACCCGCCTTGAAGAGGATGCCCTGCAGGAATTGGCTGCGGACGGGACGTACTTCCGGATTGCGAGAACCTCGAGTTCGCTGTCGAGTCTGACAACCGCGCTTGAACGACTCGACCGGACCTCGTTCGGCGCGGAGGAATTTGAAGAGTACCAGGAGCAGTACCAGTGGCCGCTTGCCCTCGGCCTATTGCTGCTCCTTCTGGAAGTGGTCCTTTCGGACCGGGTACGTCCCGCCTCGAACCCCTTTGCTGAGTTCAGCACGCCCATGAATTCATGATTCGCACGCTGCTCATACTGGCCCTGCTGTTTGGGATCGGCCCCGGTGACAAGAAAAAAGGCCGCCAGGGCAACGCATTGATGCGCCAGGAGCGCTTTGAAGAGGCGGCCGAGGCGTACAGGGAGGCACTGGCGGGCTTTGAGACGGCTGAGCCGGACGCCACCCATAGCGGCCTCCTCAACAACCTCGGAGCGGCTCTGTATCGTCAGGGAGATTTTGAGGGCGCGCAGAACGCCTTCGAAGCCGCCCTTGCCTTGTCCCCGGATGATGCAGCCGCATCCGCAGCGGCCTACAACAGCGGCGGGGCTGCCTATCGATCGGAGGATCTGGAGGGTTCACTTGCCCGCTACCGGCAGGCGCTCCTGCAGGACCCGTCCAATGAGGATGCCCGCTACAACTACGAGTTCGTGCGCCGGCAGCTCGAGCAGCAGCAGAACGAGGAGCAGAACCAGCAGCAGGACGATCAGAACCAGGATCAGAATCAGGATCAGGAAAACGACCAGAACCAGGACCAGAACGAAGAGCAGCAGGACCAGAATCAGGATCAGGAGCAGCAGAACCAGGATCAGCAGGAGCAACAGGATCAACCCCAGGACCAGCAGCCGCAGGAGCCCCAGGATGAGCTGAGCCAGGAGGAGGCACAGCGGATTCTCGAGGCCCTGGAGAACGAAGAGGAGCAACTGCTCCGACAGGTCCAGAAAATGAAGACCCGACCACGACGGGTTGAGAAGGACTGGTAGCATGCGCCCCGCCACCGGAAGACTCCGCCTTCTCAGACGGGACTGGGCGCTCCTGGCGGCCCTGACACTCGCCGTACTGCCCGCTCAGGCGCAGGACATTCGCGTGTTGGCCAGTGTCTCGGAATCGACCATCGGGACGGAGGAGACCCTGTCGTATACCGTCGAAATTCAGGGCGTTCGATCCCTTGAGACCCCCTCGCCCCCTGAAACGGAGGGCCTGGTCCTGGCCTCGACCTTCCCGAGTCGGCAGACCAGCATGTCGATTGTCAACGGAGCCGTCACCCAGAGCGTGAGCTTCACATGGACGTATCGGCCGGTGGGCGAAGGCCAGGCGCGCATCGCCGCCCTTCCGTTGCGTATTAGCGGCAATACCTACACCACGGACGGCATCACAATAACCGTGGTGCCGCAATCCCAACGTCCAGCCCGGCGCGCCCCTTCGCGTACCAATCCGTTCTCGCCCTTTCAGCGTAGCGTACCCTCTCCCCCAGCCGAGGAGGTCCAGCCTGACGCACGGGACCTCTTCATTGACGTGGTCCCCAGCGCCCGCTCCGCCGTGCAGAACCAGCAGGTTACGGTGGCATACGTCCTCTATTTCCGGGAAGGCATCCAGCTGAGGCAGAGTCGTCTCACGGACTCCTGGGATGCGGAGGGCTTCTGGCGGGAGGAACTCGAAGTCGAATCCAGACCCATCCCTCAGGTGGTGGTCCGGGATGGCATCCGGTACAACCGCATCACGCTGAAGCGCGCGGCCGTATTCCCCACGCGGTCGGGGGAACTGTCCGTCGACCCCCTGAAGATTGAATCGGAGGCCATTCTCCCAACGCGCTCCTCGGATCCGCTGGCCCGGTTCTTCTCCCTCCAAAGCCGTTTCACGCCCGTCGAGCTCAGCTCGGCCCCGCTCACGCTCACGGCTTCCCCGTTGCCTCCGGGAGCACCTGAGTCCTTTCAGGGAGCCGTCGGGGCGCTCAACTTCTCGGCCCGCTTTGATCGCTCCGAATTGGAGGTCGGCGAATCGCTGCAATTGACAATCCGCATCAGCGGCAACGGCAACCTTGCCACCATGGCGGCGCCAACTTTCGAGGCGCCCGGCGCCTTCGAACAGTATGACCCCCAGGTGTCGACATCGATTGACCGTTCGGGCGCCCAGCTTCGCGGGTCGAAGACGTTCACCTACGTTCTCGTACCCCGCTCGAATGGGGTATTTCAGATGCCGCCCATTTCCTACACCTGGTATGATCCGAATGCGGGCCGGTACGTGACCGATGCCACAGAACCGTTTTCGGTGACCGTCACGGGATCCGGTACACCGGCAGCCACCGTGCTTGCCCTGTCCGGGGGACTGCCGGTGGATGACATTGCCGGGCCCATCCCCGCGACCCCTACCTGGGTCCCCACGGATCGGCAACCGCTCCACCAACGCAGGTGGCCGTATCTGGCCCTGATGGTGCCGGCCCTCCTTTTGGGCGGTGCGCTCCTGGCGGGGCGGCGCGCCCGACATCTGGCGGACAACCCGGCCGTGGCACGACTTCGGAGGGCCGGGCCGCTGGCCCGGAAGCACCTGAAGACGGCCGACCGTCGCCTGCAGGAGAATGACATCCCGGGCTACTACGAGGCGCTTGAGCGGGCGCTTCTCGGCTTCGTTGGGAATCGCCTGAACGTCGCCGAGCAGGGCCTCACACGCGATGGCCTGGACCAGGCGCTGGACCGCCACGACGTGTCGCGGGATCTGCGAACCGAACTCATCGCGTTTCTTGATGCCTGCGATCTGGCGCGCTTCTCCCCCGTGGTCCCGACACAGGCGGCCATGACAGAGGCGCGCGACCGGGCGGCGGACCTTCTGGTAACCCTGGACGACCGGTTGAAACGATGACGGTGTCGTGTACTCAGGCGGCGCGCGGCGCCCACCGGTACTCCCGGTTTCCAAGGGTCCTTCTGGCAGCACTGGTTCTAGTGACGGGCAGCCTCCTCCCCGCAAAGGCATTCGCCCAGGATCTCGCCGAGTCAGTTCGGCTATTCGATGAAGGGACGGCCCATGTGGAGGCTGGTCGCTACGCACAGGCCGTCACGGCATTCGACGCGGCGCTCCAGGCGGGTCACGAGAACCCTGCGCTGCACTACAACCAGGGCGTGGCCCATTTTCGCCTGGACCAGATCGCTGAGGCTCGGGCGGCCTTCGAGCGCGCGCGGCGCCTGGCCCCTGAGGATCGGACCATCCTGCACAACATCTCGATTGTCGAGGCCCGGACCCGGGATCAGTTCTCCCAGCTTCCCGACACGTTCAGTGATGCCATCTGGCGTGTCCTGGATCGCAGATTGGGTGCCGGCCTGCTGTTTGGTCTGGGCCTTGCCGGCTATCTGGCCTGGTGCGTCCTCATGGCCATGCGGTCAAGCCGCCTGACCGCAGACTGGCGTCGCCGCGGACTCTGGTTCGCCGGGGTGGCCGGGATGCTGGGAATTGCCCTTGGGCTCGGTACATCGATGCGACCGGCAGACGGGCCTTCGGCCGTGGTAGCAGCGGAAGAGATCGCGCTGCTGCCAGAGCCCTCCGAGTCCGCTGAGCCGGAACTGGAGATCCACGAGGGCCTGCTGGTCGAAATAGAGGGATCCTCTGATACCTGGACGGCCGTTCGCCTTCCAAATGGTGTCTCCGGCTGGGTGAGATCTGAGCACCTGATCCGGGTCTGACCCCTATCTTACCCGGGAATCAGACCCGTCCTCCATGGAGCCCACAATTCTGCACAACTCGTCCAACACCGGCTGGATAGAGGTGATCTGTGGGTCGATGTTTTCGGGGAAGACGGAAGAACTGATCCGGCGAATGAAGCGCGCACGCATTGCCAAGCAGCGCGTGGAAATCTTCAAGCCGGCCATGGACACGCGCTATGACGATGCCGACGTCGTCTCCCACGACGAGTCGGTCATCACGTCAACACCCGTGTCGTCGCCGTCCCAGATTCTGCTGCTGACCAGCGATGCTACCGTGATCGGGATTGACGAGGGGCAGTTTTTCGATGAGACCCTGGTGGAGGTCGTCACGCAGCTGGCCCGCGACGGGCGCCGCGTCATCGTGGCCGGACTGGACCAGGATTACCTTGGACAGCCGTTCGAGCCGATGCCGCAACTCATGGCAGTGGCGGAGTATGTCACCAAACTGCACGCCATCTGCGTGATCTGTGGTGCTCCGGCCAACCACTCGCAGCGCCTGACTTCGGGTGACACCCGGTTGCTCCTCGGCGCGACCGAATCGTATGAGCCAAGGTGCCGTCGCTGCTTCTCCATCCACCCGGAGGCGGACATTCCGCACGACGCGGTCGGGAACGAGCCCGCGCGAACGCCTGACGCAGGGATGTAGGGAGGGTCTGGCGGGGCCTCGCTGACGCTGGACGCCTTCGTTCACCCCTGATGCCCGATGACTCCGCCCGCTAAGCCGCCTCGCGGCGCTTCCCGGCGCGGTAGAGCGCTTCATCCAGCCCGAATAGCGTGAGGACGATGGTCCCCAGAATACCCATCGAAAGCAGGGGTTGCCAGATCACCAGGCCCCCGATCGTACCCAGGACGCCACCCAGGTACTTGATGTAGTTGAGCTGCTCGTTGGTGGTCTTCTTGAGCAGGTCCTCCAGTTGGCGCTCGTCGTACCGCGCGATGTTGCTCATGATCATCGAGTACACATCCAGCTTCTCCACGAAGCCCAGCACGATGCGCGTCGACCACTCCTCGATGTCTTCAGCCCGCGCCTCAATCCGGCCGGGGATTTCGTCGAGCAGGTCATCCATCCCATCGAGAACCACATCCAGGTTGGACGGGATGGCGTGCACGGCCTTGTCCAGACGTCGCTTGAAGTCGTCCTCATTCAGGTAGCGGTAGGCCTTCAGGGCCAGGCCGCCGACGCCTTCGCCCAGATATTCCTCCAGCTTCTCGGCCGTGAACTCGACAATGCGACGGCGCACCTGATCCGAGGTCAGCACCGTTTCCACGTAGTCGGCCGTGATGACCTTGAGGTCAGCCCGAAAGTCCGGGTCCTCCAGGACGCCGCGGGTGACCGAGAGTGCCATCTCACGGTAACGTGGGATGATCTGGGCCTCCTCGATCTTCTGCTTGATGATCTCCTCGTTGATGAGTTCATCGGAGACCGCTCGGGCCAGGCGGTATACCACGCGCTCCCGCTGCGAGGGGATCAGACCCTGGCCGAAAATGGGCCGCTTCTCCCGCGGGTTGAAGAGCATCGTAATGGCCAGCCAGTTCGTAAAGAACCCGATCAGGCCACTGACCGAAAGCACCAGGATCAGCCCTTCGAGCTCAAGCGCATACCCAAACGGGTACAGGATTATGCCCTCGAAATCCCAGACGAACGAGATCCCCAGCGTCACCGCCAGGATCCAGGGAATCGTGCGGAGAATCAGGATCAGATTGCCGTAGAGTCCCTCCTGCCGCGGAGGGACCGGCTGGGTGGCCGCGCTGGCTTCCGGCTCGGGCAGGTGCCTGCGCAAGTACTTGGCTACGAGGTCCCGGAAATCGCGCGCACGGGCCTTGGTGACCGCCTTGGCCTCCTCGACGTTCTCAACGGGATGGTGCTTGACCGGCTCCATTCTCAGAACCCCAGTCGTTCTGCGTCGGCCTGCATGCCCTCGATCACCCGGGCAATGTGCTCATCCAGTTCGACGCCGAGTTCTTCCACGCCCTGCCGAATGTCATCGCGGCTCACGGCGGCGGCGAATGCCTTGTCCTTGAGCTTCTTCTTGACCGAGCGCGGCTTCAGTCCCTCGAGATTGGTCGGCCGAACGTACCCGCAGGCGGTGATGAAGCCCGCGAGTTCATCACAGGCAAACAGCGCCTTGGCGAGCGAGGTCTCCCTGGGCGTTCCGCTGTACGTGGCATGGCCCAGAATGGCGTCCGTGACTTCAGCGGGGTAGCCCTTCTCTTTCAGGACCGCAACCCCGACGAACGGATGTTCATCCCGCGTCGGGTGCTTCTCATAGTCCATGTCGTGGAGCAACCCGGTGATCCGCCAGAGTTCCTCATCCTCGCCCAGGTGTCGGGCATAGGCCGCCATGGCAGCCTCTACGGCGTACGCATGGCGGCGAAGGCTCTCCCCTTCGGTCCAGGAGTGAAAAAGCGTGAGCGCGTCCTGATAGCTTGGCATGGAGACGTATTCGAGGGATTCTCAGAATAGATCCACCAACCGCATCTCTTTCAGGTATTTCCCGGGGTTGACCTGGAAGTCCTCCACCAGGGCCTGGATGCTGGTAAGCAGCGAATCCGTCCGCTGGTACATGGAATCGTCGTTGATCAACAGGCCGAGCGTTCCCTCGCCGTTGTTCAGCTTGGCCAGCAGCGCATCAAGTTGAGCCGTGGTCCCGTCGAGGTTGGCCAGGCTGGTCTCCAGCTGGGCCATCGTGGCGTTCAGGCCCGAGACGGCTGCCGAGAGTGAATCCGCATTGCCCTCCAGGAACTCGTTGAACTTGCCGGAAGCGCCATTCACGTTGCTGATGGTAGAGGCGATGTTGTCCTGCTGGGTCCGAAGGAGGTTCTCCATCGTAGTCATGGCATGACGTGCTGAAAGCAGCGTCCGCCGGAGGTCCGAATCCTGACCCAGCATGGTGCGCGAATCAGAGAGGGCTCCATTCATGTTCGCGACGACGGCATCCATCTGCTCCAGCAGTTGAGGAGCCCGGTCCGTCAACTCGCCGACGATGTCCGTCGTGACCTTGCTTTCGACGAATCCACCTTCCGGAATCCGCGGGTTTCCGGGAGGGCCCAGTTCGATGTCCATCCTGACCACACCGAGGGCATCCAGGCCGGAGACGGCTGTCTTTGATCCCTCGGGAATCGGGAGCGTGCTGTGGACGTGGAAGCCCACGCGGACACCATTGGTCTCCGGGTTGATGGCCACCGCATTCACCGAGCCAACGGTGACGCCGTTCACACGAACCACGTTGCCCGGGATCAGGCCGGCCGCGTTGGACAGTTCGGTCTCCAGCTGGTAGGTGCCGCTGAACAGTGGGAGATTCTCGAAGTAGCGGACCCCAAAAATGAAAATGATGACGGCCAGGATGATGGTCCCGCCTACCTTGATTTCGTTCGAGTACTTCACTTCAAATAGTGGCTGTCAGGATCGTACACCGATCTGGTATTCGTTGGCGCGGACGAAATCGCAGAGCGTCTTGTCCGTAGAGGCGTGGAGTTCGTCGATGGTGCCGACCCAGTGCATGCGTCCACCGTGGATAAAGGCCGCCCGATCAGCGATCGAGAGCACCGAGTGCATGTCGTGGGTTATGACGATGCTGGTCACATTCAGTTGCTCCGCCAGGCTGCGGATGAGGTCATCAATCGTGTTGGATGTCTCGGGGTCCAGACCGGAGGTCGGCTCGTCATAGAGGATATACCGGGGGCGAAGGGCAATGGCACGAGCCAGCGCCACGCGCTTCTGCATGCCCCCTGACAGTTCAGCGGGCATCTTCCCGCCCACGTCCGGCAACTCCACCATCTCCAGACAGCGTCCCACCTCATCGGCGATCTCTGCGTCCGTCTTGGTGGTAAAGGTTCGAAGCGGAAACGCCACGTTCTCGAACGAGCTCATCGAATCGAAGAGCGCACCACCCTGGAACAGCACACCGAACTGCGTCCGGATCTTGCGCAATTCGGCGTATGGGATGTGGTCGATGTCGACGCCGTCCACCAAGACGCGTCCCTTCTCCGGAATCAGGAGCCCGATGATGTGCTTCATCAGGACCGACTTCCCCGAGCCCGAGCGGCCGATCACGGCGGTGGTTTCGCCCTCCCTGATCTCCAGGGACACGTCCGTCAGCACGCGCTTGTCCCCGAAGCTCTTGGTGATGTTGTCGACGTGAATCATGGGGTTACAGGAGCGCGACCGCCAGCAGCAGGTCGGCGATCAGGATATACACGCAGCTGGTCACGGCGGCTTCCGTGGTGGCTTTTCCTACGCCTTCGGCGCCGCCTCCGGTGAAGTATCCCTTGTAGCACGAAATGGTCGTGATCGTAAAGCCGAAGACAAGCGACTTGATCAGTCCGAAGATGGGATCGAATGGCTGAAAGAACTCCCGGGCGCCGGCCACAAACTCTCCGAGCGGGACGAAGCCTCCCCAGACGCCCACGGCCATGCCCCCGCTGATGCCGACGAAGCTAGCGGTGACGTACAGCACCGGAAACATCACGACGCCGGCCAGCACGCGTGGGACAACCAGGTAGCCCACTGAGTTCAGGCCCATGGCCTCCAGCGCATCGATTTGCTCCGTGACACGCATGGTGCCCAGCTCCGCGGCAATCCGCGCACCGACGCGGCCCGCGAGGATGAAGCCGGTCACCACCGCACCCAGTTCCAGGATCATGGACGGAGCCACGATGGAACCGATGATGCTGGTTGGAATGAAGGGCGACACCAACTGGTAGGCCGCCTGGACCGTCGTTACTGCGCCGGAGAAGGCCGCAGCAAGGGCCACGATCGGCATGGACTCGATCCCGATCCGAATCATCTGGTCGAAGATGTTCTTCCGGTACGACGGAAGGTCACCCAGCGTCGCGAACGCCTTGTACATCAACAGTACGTAGCGTCCCACGGAGCCGGACGGCTCAAGAATCAGGGTGCGTACGATGGGCATCGGGGGGGTATCAGGACCAGAAGAAGGCCAACGTACGACCATCGTGCGCACATGTTGTAGAAAGGGACGAGAAGTCGAACGATGTGACATTCATCTGACACCCCGCCTCCTTACCTACAGGCATGCCCAAGATCAAATCCAGTTTCGTCTGTCAGGAATGCGGCCACGAGGCACCTCGGTGGACGGGCCAGTGCAGCATGTGTGGTTCCTGGAACACCATGGTGGAGGAGGTCGGTCCGGCCCGCCGGTCGGCCCGCGTCGCCACGGTCAAGCCCGTCCGGCTGGGAGATGTGGAACTCGAAGAACGGCAACGACTGCAGACCGGTGTCCGAGAGTTTGATCGGGTAATGGGCGGCGGAATCGTGCCCGGGTCCGTGACGCTCGTGGCAGGTGATCCGGGCATCGGAAAAAGCACCCTGCTGACCGAGATGGCGGCGCTCCTGTCAGACAGGAAGGTGCTCTATGTCTGCGGCGAGGAATCGCCCACCCAGGTTCGACTCCGGGCGGACAGGCTGCGTGTGAGCGCCGACGCCGTTCAGCTGCTTCCGGAAACGAGCGTTGACGGCGCCCTTGCCTCGGCAGCGGAGATTGATCCTTCGGTCTTGATCGTGGATTCCATCCAGACTCTGCACCTGCCTTCGCTGTCCAGCGCGCCCGGTTCGGTGGGCCAGGTTCGTGAGTGCACGGCCCGCATCATCCGGCAGGCCAAGGAAACGGGCATGGCCGTCTTCCTGGTGGGGCACGTCACGAAGGAGGGCGCCATCGCAGGCCCGCGTGTTCTGGAGCACATGGTGGATACCGTGCTGCAGCTTGAGGGAGATCGCCACCATGCGTTTCGCATCCTGAGGGCTGCCAAGAACCGCTTCGGCTCGACCAACGAGATCGGGGTCTTCGAGATGCACGGGGACGGACTTCAGCCCGTGGACAACCCGAGTCGCATCTTCCTGCCCGAGAATGGGAAGCCGGCCTCCGGGACGGCGGTGGTCAGCACGTTGGAGGGCACCAGACCGGTCCTCGCGGAACTGCAGGCATTGGTCACACCCACATCCTACTCCACGCCACAGCGGTCGGCGACAGGATTTGAAGCACGCCGTCTGCAGATGCTGCTGGCTGTGCTCGAAAAGCGCGAGGGCATGAAGCTGTCGACCCACGATGTGTTCGTAAACGTGACCGGCGGGCTGCGCCTGATAGAGCCGTCCGTGGACCTCGGGATCACGATGGCGGTGGCCAGTTCCCTGTTTGA
>JABDJZ010000580.1 GCA_013003255.1 Rhodothermales bacterium | reverse complement strand
TGGATCTCAAGTCCGACGCCGTGGCCAAGGCTGTGGGAAAACGAGTCTCCGAGCCCAGCCGATGCGATGACATCCCTCGCAACGCCATCGAGCGCACTGGAAGACATCCCAGAGCGAGCCGCATCTGCAGCACGATTCAGGGCGTCCAGAACGGTCTGGTAGGCAGCCATGAAATCGGCTCCGGGGTGACCCAGGGAGAACATGCGGGTCATGTCACTGGCGTAGCCGTTCAGGAAACAGCCCATGTCGACCAGAATCGGGTCTCCCCGTCGCAACTCCCTTGCGGAAGGTCTTCCGTGTGGAAGTGCCGCGTTTTCCCCGAACGCCACGATGGGATCAAAGGACATCCGCGCGGCCCCCGCCCGCAGATGGCGGTACGTGATCTCCGCAGCCAGGTCCAGTTCCGTGATCCCGGGGACAATCAGGCCGGTCAGATCATCGAACACCCGCTCGGTGAGCCGTTGGGCCGCAGTGATGGCATCCACCTCTCCGGCTGACTTCGAAGCCCGGAGCGGTTGGACGAGGTCGGGCAGGCGTTCCCATGCCAGCTGTGCGGATGTGGAGGCCTCCACGGCGCCGTCAAACTGGCTCAGCGTGAGGTGCTCCGGCTGGACAATGACCTGGCTCCCCGGAGGAATGAGCTGATCACACGCATGGTTCAGGAGACTGCCGGAGACAATGTGCGCTGCACACCCCACGGCCTCCTGAGCGACCTGGGCCGTGTAACGCCCATCGGTCAGGAGATGCGCCTGTTCGCCCAGAAGGACAAGCAGGGCATTGGATCCAGAGAAGCCGGTGGCCCACCGGATGTCCGGAAGCGCCGAAATCAGGACCGACCTGCCTGATCCGGCCAGCTCGGTCGCACGGCTGACAATGGCCGCCCTGCGTTCGTGGAAATCCGTGGTGTGCCCCGCGTCCACGTAAGCCCTCAGCGTCGGGACGCGTAGTTCGGGGCCTCTTTCGTGATCTGCACGTTGTGGGGATGACTCTCCATGAGACCGGAGCCCGTTATGCGAACGAACTGCGCCCGCTCGTACAACGCATCGATGGTTGGGCAACCGCAATAGCCCATTGCCGCCCGCAGTCCACCGATCATCTGGTAGGCTACTTCCCGGAGGGTGCCCGAGTACGGTACGCGGCCTTCGATTCCCTCGGGAACGAGCTTCTTGATGTCATCCTCGACATCCTGGAAATAGCGGTCCTTGCTTCCATCTTCCATGGCGCCCAGCGACCCCATGCCCCGGTACGACTTGAACTTCCGTCCCTCAAGGAGGATGGTTTCGCCGGGGCTTTCCTCGACCCGCGCAAACAGCCCTCCGATCATGACACTCTCCGCTCCAGCAGCGAGGGCCTTGGGCACATCGCCCGTCACCTTGATCCCGCCATCGGCAATGACCGGGATGTCTGCGGCGCGTGCAATGGCCGCACATTCCATGACTGCCGTCAACTGGGGAACGCCAACACCGGCTACGATGCGGGTCGTGCATATGGAGCCGGGGCCAATGCCCACTTTGACCGCATCAGCACCGGCATCGATCAGATCCGCCGTGGCTTGGGCGGTGGCTACGTTACCGGCAACCACGTCAAGATCGGGATAGCGAGCCTTGACAGTCCGAACCGCAGTCAGGACGCCTTCCGAATGCCCGTGGGCCGTATCAATGGTGACGAAGTCAACACCGGCGCTGCTCAGGGCCTCGACCCGATCCAGGATGTCCGGGGTGATCCCAACGGCAGCGCCCACGCGCAGGCGCCCGTGGGCGTCCTTACAGGCGTGGGGAAACTGCTTCTTCTTCTGAATGTCCTTGAACGTGATCAACCCCCGCAGACGTCCTTCCGAATCCACCACGGGAAGCTTCTCGATCTTGTGCTCCTGCAGGCGAGCCTCGGCTTCCTCCAGGGTGGTCCCGATCGGCGCGGTCACCAGCGGCGCCGGAGTCATGATGTCCCGTAGCTTGGCGCTGCCATCGACCTGGAATCGCAGGTCCCGATTGGTGACGATCCCGACAAGGA
>JABDJZ010000578.1 GCA_013003255.1 Rhodothermales bacterium | reverse complement strand
TAGGTACCGTCGAAGGCCGATTCGGTGGCCAACTGGTCGGTTCCCACCGTCGCACCCGGCACCGGCTGACCAGACTCGCTCCGAATGGCGCCGCGAATCAGACTCGATGCCGGGAGGAGTTCGATGGCCACCGTTCTGGCCTCACCACCCGAAATAGCGGGCTCGGGCTGGACTGCGGTCTGAAAGCCATCTGCCTTCGTGGTCAATGACAGCGTGCTCCCGGGACGCACGGGGAGCGAGAGCTGTCCGTCGGATCGAACGACAGTGAACCGATCTCCAAGTCCGGAGGCCACGATTACTTCCGCGGCACTAACCGGTGCCCCAGCCGCACTTACAACTCCCTGAAGGCTGGTTTCCAGAGCGGGCAGATCAACGTCCTGGCCCGTCAGTGATTGCCCGGCCAGGAGCGTCCGTACCACCGGTGAGGATTCTGCGTGCCCTTCGGCTTCAATGCGCAGACTCCACGTCCCCGGAGCAAGACGGATGGTGTACTCGCCATGTGCGTCGGCCCGGGTCCGCACCGGAGCCTGGGTGGAGGTCGCTACGACCTGAGCATAGGGAATCGGCGCCCCGCTCCGCGTCACACGGCCCGATACCGTGCCGACGGCTCCCCGAAGGACGATGTTCTTGTTCAAGCCGGCCTTCGAAAGGCCGACCTCCGTCTGGACGTTGCCGTAGCCCGATGCGCTCACCCGGATCACATGCCTCTCGGCCGTGGCCTGCAGCGCATAGCTGCCATCTGCACCCGTGATCGCTGAGGCTGGCGAAACGGCATCCGGGTCCAGGATGACGTGTGCATTTTGGATGCCACGTCCGGCGGCGTCGACCACTCGGCCCGTAATGGCGGCCGTAGCCTCGTCAAGTTCCAGGAACAGACCGGAGACGGACTCGCCAAAGCCGACGCGGACGGCCCCCGGCATCCCGGCTTCATATCCCGCATGGGCGGCCGCCACCAAATAGCTGCCAGCTCCCAGACTAAGTACGTACTGCCCGTTTGCGTCGGTCACCGTCGACAGGACGGGACCGGCCAGGGGACGTGCCACCACAGTCGCTCCTGCCAGCACTCGGCGCTCGGGGGTACCGTTCTCAAGACCCAGCCCGAAGACGGCACCCGTGACCTGGCTGGCCTGCTCGGTGAGGACTACCGTCACGTTGCTCTGGCGCTCCCCGCGGGAGACCTGAATTTGTACGGGCTGGCCACTCAGGAACCCTTCCTTCGACGCCTGGAGTGTCCAGGCCCCAGCCGCCAGAGTCAGATCAAAGCTGCCTTCCGCATCAGTGGTCAATTCCTGCGACGTCCCGTTGGATGTCGCGATGACTCTGGCCAACTGCACCGGCTGTCCGGACTCGTTGACGACGCGCCCGGTGACAAAGCCCGCTATGGCATCCAGAACCACGTCGGGGACCTCCACCTGCTCGCTGGAGGCCACCTCCACCCCCTCCAGTTCGCCGGCGGCAAATCCGTTCCGCTCGGCACGAACCCGGTATCGCCCCGGAGGAACGCTGACCGAGTAGCCTCCCGCCGCGTCGGTCAGGGTCTGGCGGACGGTGGTCCCGCCTGAAAGCACCCGAACGGAAGCGTTCTCCACCGGCTCGGCCGCATCGCTCACTACCCGGCCCGAAATGCGAGCCGGCAGCGGGCGCATTTCCAGATCAATCTCCGTGAGTTGGTTGGCGGCGATGTTGAGCGCATAGGTGGTATCAGCGAACTGGTCCCGGGTGGCGTGGAACAGATAGCGCCCCACCACGAGGCTGTCGGAATACGCTTCGGTGGAGTTCACCAGCGGGACAATGGGCGCATGGCGACCATCGAGGTTTTCGACTTCAACCCGCACCCCCAGAATGGCCGTCCCGTCCGTCAGCGACTTCGGTCGAAAACGGAATTTCCCCATCGGGACCTCGTAGGACAGGGCCCTGTTCGCCGACAGGCCCGCAGCACCGTTCGCCTCGTTGGGGATGACCGACCACGTGTAGGTTCCGCGCCGCATGAGCCGCGAGGCATCGAGGAGCACCTCCGTCGCGGGCGTGGTCAACGTGAAAATGGGCACGTCCCCGATGGAGCCTCCAATCAGCAGGCGCTCCGTGACGGTGAACGTGTACGATGCGGCGTCTACCACCGGCTCCCACGCGAAGCGAATCGTCGCATCGCCGGCGAACTGCGCATCGTCAAGCGGCGCGGTCAGCGTCGGCGGCAGGAGCCCGGTAAAGGCCTCGTAGCGGAAGGCCACCACACCACCGAAGGCCTCGCTCACCAGGGCGACGTCCGTCTTGCTGTAGGTATTGAGGACCGTGAAGTAGTATTCCCGGCCGGGCTCAAGCGGCGGGGCCGGGAGATTGGGAAAGGGACTGTCCGGCGATGTCTGGCCGTACCGCGCTGAAGTCTCGGTGGTCAGTGCTCCCCAAACGGGTGTCAACCCTTCAACCACCGGGTCGTTGGTGCTCGGATCCGTGCTCAATTCAAAGGGCGTGCTCGAGACGGCAAGCACGTAGGCCGCGACACCCGGAATCCCCTCCCACTCGAACGTGGGGGTGGCGTTGAAAATGGTACCGCGCGGCCCCAGAATGGCCGGAGCAACCGGGCTCTCGACCACCAGGAGGAAGTCAGGCGAAAACACCACGTTGCGGTCAGTGCGGGCCTCCTCGCGGATGTCCCGGTACGTCTCCCCCGATGCATTGGTGATGTTGGCGTGATAGACGCCTACCGGAAGGCTGAGAGACTGGGGTGTAAACTCGAATTGCGTCAGTCCGGATACCGAGACCGATGCGCGTCGGTACGTGCCGGGGGCATCGCCAATTTTGAGGTGCATCCCGCTCGCGGCCGGCGTCCAGTTCAACTGGACCGTCTCGCCGGGTCGAAAGAGTGCCGAGGAGAAGCTGGAGCTACCGCTGACCAGACGGGCCGGCGACACGGCCACCGTCTGGGCCCGGACAGGGGCACATGC
>JABDJZ010000570.1 GCA_013003255.1 Rhodothermales bacterium | reverse complement strand
ATCATGGGCAAGGTCCAGCACAGACGGGCTGTCGAAGCCCACGATCACGAGGTCCGGGGCGTGACGCTTGAGCGCCAGCGCGAGCGATCCGCCGATCAGTCCGGCGCCCAGCAGGGCAATGCGGTTGGGGGAGGTCGGATCTGGCTGCATCCTGGAAGATAGGGTGGCTCCGATTCGGCCGCGGACCGAGCCGGACGCGGCCGGAGTGAAGATGGGTTGAGATCAAGCGAGTGGAAGCGGTACCAGAAGTTGGGGTTGTATCTTTTGCGAGTACCCCGAAACGACACGCAGGAGACCGGGAATGGCCAAGCCAACCTTCAACGCGCAGGACGCATTCAATTTCGAATCCCTTCTCGGTGAAGAGGATCGTCTGATCATGGAGACGGCGCGGGACTATGCGCAGTCGAGCCTTGAACCGCGCGCCCTGGAAGGCAACCAGGACGGCATCTTCCACGACGAAATTCCCCGTGAGATGGGCGAGCTCGGTCTACTGGGTGCCACGATTCCGGAGGAGTACGGGGGCGTCGGCGCCTCCTACACGGCCTATGGACTCATCGCCCGGGAACTGGAGCGTGTGGATTCGGGCTATCGCTCCTTTGCCTCCGTGCAGTCATCGCTGGTGATGCACCCCATACACGTCTTCGGTACCGAGGAGCAGCGGCAGAAGTACCTCCCGCGCCTGGCCACTGCCGAACTGATTGGTTGCTTCGGTCTGACCGAGCCCGATCATGGCAGTGATCCCGGGTCCATGAAGACCACCGCTCTGCGTACAGACGGCGGCTGGATCGTAAATGGCGCCAAGATGTGGATCACGAACTCTCCGGTGGCCGACCTGGCAGTGGTGTGGGCGAAAGCCAAGGAGACTCCCGATGACCCGGGCGTGATTCGCGGTTTCCTGCTGGAGCGGGAGATGGATGGGTTCACCACGCCGGTGACGCACAACAAGATGTCTCTGCGGGCCAGTCACACGGGCGAGATTGTGATGGAGGACGTGTTCGTTCCGGACAGCATGGTCTTCCCCGAGATCCGAGGGCTTCGGGGCCCGTTTTCCTGCCTGAACAGCGCACGCTACGGAATCGTTTGGGGAGCCCTGGGCGCTGCAGAGGATTGCTACCACAGGGCACTGCAGTACGTGATGGAGCGCAAGCAGTTTGGCTATCCGCTGGGAGCCATGCAGCTGATCCAGACCAAGCTGGCCAACATGGTCACCGACATCACCCAGATGCAGCTGCTCGCTCATCGCCTGGGTACCCTCAAAGACGCCGGGGAGGCCCATCCCGCCATGGTGTCTCTGGCCAAGCGAAACAACTGCGGCAAGGCCCTGGAGATTGCGCGCATCGCCCGGGACATGCTGGGTGGCAACGGAATTACGGGCGAGTACCGCGTTGTGCACCATATGGTTAACCTGGAATCGGTGAACACGTACGAAGGCACCTACGATATTCACGGCCTGATTCTGGGGCGCCAGCTGACCGGCATCCAGTCCTTCACGCCTCGCGGAAATGACATGCCCGAGGTTGCTCCCGCGAAGGAGCGCAGTCTGGCCGCCTCGAGCTAGCGATTCTTGATGCTGGCGAAGATGCCACGCTGGCCGGTTGGTGTCCGGCTACGCCGAAACCGGGCCGCGGCAACCTCGTAACGGATCGCAACCAAACGCTCGAGCCATGCCAGAAGAAGTCTTTGTCATCGTTGTCGTAGCCATCGTGATGGGCACCATTACGTCCATGACGAAGATGATCCTGGCATACAGGGAGCGCACACGGGGCTTTGCTCCCCAGCAGGAATCGGCGGGTTCGTCCAGTGTCACCACAAGCGAGTTGGAGCGGATGATGCACCGTGCAGCCCGAAAGGCTACGGACCCTTTGCTGGACCGCATCGAGGAACTGGAGGATCGTCTTGACACGCCCGCCCTACCGGAGAAGGGCGAACGCATTGATCTGGACGCAGCCATTGAAGGGCAATCGACACCGGCGATGGCTCCCCGCCGTACCAGAAACCGCTAGTCCGCGCCGTTGCCCGCAAACCCGGAATCGCGTTCGGACAGGAAACGAAGGGGCCGCGTCCTGCGGTCGACCGGGAGTTGGTATGACGTTGCAGTGGGCGATGATCGCATTGCCTGTACGGTAAGAGGCAAGTTCAGGCTGGCCGGGTCCCGCGAGACCAACCCCGTCGTGGTTGGCGATAACGTGGACCTGCTCATGAATGAGGATGGGACGGGCGTCATTGTCGGCATTGAGCCCCGGGTCCGCTGCCTGATTCGGCGGGCCGCAGGTCGGCAGATTGGCAAATCGCACGTGATTGCCGCAAACGTGGACCACGCGTGGGTGGTGCAGGCCTTTGATGAGCCTCCACTCAACACCGGATTCGTGGATCGATTCCTGGTCATGGCCGCGTGCAATGACCTGCCTGCAGGACTCATCATCAACAAGGTGGATCTGGCGGGCTCCCGGAAAGCACGCGCCGAACTCAAGCAGCTGGCAAGGATGTACGAATCGCTGGGCTACCCGGTGCGCCTGATCAGTGCCAAGGAGGGCAAGGGCATGCGCGCCCTCAAGAAGAGCCTCAAGGGTCAGACTTGTGTGGTGGCCGGGCCGTCCGGGGTGGGCAAGACCACGTTGCTGAACACGCTGTCACCGGGCCTCGACCTTCGAACGGGGGAGATCAGCCACGCAACCGGCAAGGGCACCCATACGACTACGTTTGCCTCTCTGCATCCGCTGGCCGGAGGGGGCTACCTCGTGGACACGCCCGGGCTTCGGGAGTTCGGGCTGATTGGCGTCGATGAGGGCAACCTGACCCACTACTTCCCGGAGTTCGTCCCCCTCATTCCGGATTGCCGCTTTCCCAACTGCACACACGACCACGAACCGGGCTGCGCGGTAAAGGACGCGGTTGATGAGGGCCAGCTGCAGATCAGCCGTTACGACTCCTACCTGAGCATGCTCTACGCGCTGCGGCTCGGGGCCGGAGACGTGGGACGCTGAACGAGGGACGCTGAGGCTTCCCGCGACCGGCGCTGAACGAGGCCGTTCCCGCTACTTCTTCTTCCTGCGCGCAGCCGGCTTTTTCTTCTTCCTGGCCGCCCGAGCATTCAGGAGCTCGACAGCCTGTTCGACCGTGATCTCCTCCGGATCCGCGCCTTTGGGCAGCGATGCGTTGACCTTGGCGTGCTTGACGTACGGTCCGTACCGTCCCTCGAAGAGTTCAATGGGATCGCCGGTCTCGGGGTGATCACCCACGGTCCGAAGCGGCTTGTTCTTGGCCTCTTTCTTGGCGATCAGTTCCAGAGCACGTGGCAACTCCACCGCCAGCACGTCATCGGCGGGAGTCAATGAGCCGAAGGTGCGCTTGTGCTGCACATAGGGGCCGTACCGACCAATGTTGGCCATGATGTCCTCCCCGGTCTCGGGGTGAACGCCCAGTTTGCGCGGAAGGCCGAGCAGTGCCACACCGGTTTCCAGCTCCACGGCGCCGGTGTCCATGCCCTTGGGCACCGAGATGCGCTTGGGCTTGCTCTTGCTGCCCTCTTCTTCCTCACCCAACTGCACGTAGTGACCGTAGGGGCCACGTCGCAGAATCACGGGCACGTCGTGTTCAGGGTGGATGCCCAGAACACGGTCTCCCTCGTTGGCATCCTCCAGCAACTGGCGAATCTTGTCGGCCGTTACATCACCCGGCGACCAGTCTTCGGGGATGGAGGCCTTCAGCTTGTCTCCGTCCTCTTCGTGCTCCACGTAGGGGCCGAAGCGCCCGACCCGAATGGAGTATGGCTGCCATGGCTCCATCTTGATCTCGGAGATCGAACGGGCATCGATTTTGTCGAGCCCCTGTTCCACCTTGCCCTCAAGGCCATCGTCTCCGAGAAAGAACTTCTTCAGGTAGGGGACAGGCTCGCGACCTCCTCCGGCAATGTCATCAAGCGTCTGCTCCATTTCGGCGGTGAAGCCGACGTCCACGAGGCTCCCGAAGTTGGACTCCAGGAGATTGGTGGTGGCAAACGCGGTGAACGAGGGCACCAGCTGGCTGCCCTGTCTGCTCACGTACCCTCGATTGACAATGGTGTCGATGATCGAGGCGTACGTACTCGGACGGCCAATGCCCTCTGCCTCCAGGAACCGGATGAGCGAGGCATCGGTCAGGCGCGCCGGGGGCTTGGTCTCCGATCCGCGGGCGTCCAGCTCACGGCAGTCCGGGTTGTCTCCCTCGGCGATGGCCGGGAGCGCTGATTCGCGATCCTCCAGCTCCGCATCGGGATCATCCGAGCCCTCCACATAGGCCCGCATGAAGCCCGGGAATTCAATGGTCCGGCCCGACGCTCTGAACGTGCAGGCGTTGTCCCCGGAGCCTGCACCGACCTTGACGGTGACCGTCTTGAGACGCGCATCGGCCATCTGCGAGGCCACCGTGCGTTTCCAGATCAGCTCATACAGTTTGCCCTCAATGCCGCTGAGCTTGAGCGCTTCACGCGTCTTCATTTCGGTGCCGGCGGGGCGAATGGCCTCGTGGGCTTCCTGCGCGTTGCGGACCTTGTTGGAATAGTTGCGCTGTCCGTCGTGGAGATAGGCATCCCCGTACATGCGTTTGATGGCGTCCCTGGACGCCTTGACCGCCTCGCTCGAGAGGTGCGTGGAGTCCGTTCGCATGTAGGTGATGAAACCCTGCTCGTAGAGCCGCTGAGCCACCCGCATGGTCTCCCGCGCAGACAGCCGGAGCTTACGGCTGGCCTCCTGTTGCAGGGAAGAGGTAATGAAGGGTGCCGCAGGGGAGCGTGACGACATCTTCGACACGACGGAATCGACGGTCCAGGAAGCGTCCTTCAATTCATCGACCAGCGCCTTCGCACGATCCTCGCCGAGCTGAAGTACGTCCACGCCCGGCTTGAGATTGTCCTTCAGGCGACCGGTCTCATCATCAAAGTCGCGACCGGCAGCGATGCGGACGCCGGCAACGTGCGTCAGGGCTGCTCCGAACGCCCCACCCGGGACCTGAAGCTTGGCATCAATATTCCAGTAAGTAGCGGGGACGAAGACAATCCGCTCCTTTTCGCGGTTGACAATGATCCGGACCGCCACACTCTGGACGCGCCCTGCAGAAAGCTTCGGAGCAACCTTCTTCCAGAGTAGCGGGGAGAGGGTGTAGCCAACGAGCCGATCCAGCACGCGCCGGGTCTCCTGAGCCTCGACGAGGCTGGTGTCCATCTCGCGAGTCTTCTCCAGCGCCTCGTTGATGGCCTTCTCGGTGATCTCGTGAAAGACCATCCGATGGACGGGCACTTTGGGCTTCAGGACCTCAAGCAGGTGCCAGCCGATGGATTCTCCTTCCCGGTCTTCATCAGTGGCGATGTAGAGGGCGTCGGCATCCTTGAGGGCGGCCTTCAGTTCCTTGACCACCTTGGCTTTCTCCGGCGGCACCACGTAGAGCGGGTCAAAGTCTTCCTCCACGTTGACGCCCAGCCGCGTCCAGGCCTCTCCCTTGTACTTCTTGGGGATCTGGCTCGCCGAGGCGGGCAGGTCGCGCACGTGTCCCATGCTGGCCTCAACCCGGTATTCCTTGGGCAGGAATCGGCGAATGGTTTTGGCCTTGGTGGGGGACTCGACGACTACGAGGTGGGACATACCGGATGGGTCAACTGAAGCGAAAACTTGAGCCGCCCCTATACAGCAACCCGCCGAGGGACGTTCCTCGGCGGTCAACAATCACCCCCCGCTTCGCGCCTCAGAATGCCGGAAGCGCTTCCCGTCCTTTAATGAGTTCTTGGTGGTTCCGGGAGCGAGCCGCGCGCGGCATCTCCTTATCTTCCCTTGCTTTGAGCGAACTATTTGCCGCCACCGCGATGTGACAGGGCAGATGCTCGCCGACTGACTCAGATAAACCTACTTGGACGAATATGGAAACGGTAGAAGCGGCAACGGCAACCCAGCACGTGTATGTGTTCGGCGGCGGAAAAAGCGAGGGAGACCGCAGCATGAAGGCGCTCCTCGGCGGCAAGGGAGCGAACCTGTCGGAGATGAGCTCGATCGGACTTCCGGTCCCTCCCGGATTCACCGTCAGCACGGAGTGCTGTGCCTACTACAGCGAGACCAAGGGCGAGTGGCCCGAAGGTCTCGAGCAGAGCGTCCGGGACGGAATTGACCACGTGGCAGAGGCCATGGGCGCCCGCTTCGGTGACCGCGACAACCCGCTGCTCGTTTCCGTTCGCAGTGGCGCGGCCGTTTCGATGCCGGGCATGATGGACACGGTCCTGAACCTGGGCATGAACGACGACGTGGTCGAGGGCCTCGCCAAGAAGAGCGGCAGCGTTCGCTTTGCCTTTGATGCCTATCGCCGGTTCATCGACATGTTCGGTGATGTGGTCATGGGTGTTCACCACGCCGAGTTCGAGCACTGCATCGAGACGCTCAAGAAGGAGCGCGGTGTCGAGAATGACGTGGATCTCACAGGCGATGACCTGCGGGAGCTGGTGGACCGTTACAAGGCCATCTACCGCAAGCACACCGGGTACATGTTCCCGGATGATCCCTACGAGCAGCTGAACCTGGCGATCAACGCCGTCTTCGGCTCCTGGGACAGTGATCGTGCCCTCAAGTACCGCAACATCAATAAGATCACCGGTCTGATTGGCACCGCGGTTAATGTTCAGGCGATGGTGTTCGGTAACCTGGGCGATGAGTCGGGCACGGGCGTGCTCTTCACGCGCAACCCCTCCACCGGTGAGCACAAGCTCTATGGTGAGTTCCTGGTCAACGCCCAGGGCGAGGACGTGGTGGCGGGTATTCGTACCCCGGAAGACATCTCGCACATGGCCGAGAAATTCCCGGCCGCCTACCGCGAGCTGGTCGAGGCCACGCAGAAGCTCGAGAGCCACTACGCCAACATGCAGGACATTGAGTTCACCGTCCAGGACGGGAAGCTCTTCCTGCTGCAGACGCGTAACGGAAAGCGCACGGGCCTTGCGGCTGTCAAGATCGCTGTGGACCTCGTGAAGGAGGGACTCGTGACCAAGGAAACCGCCGTGCGTCACCTGGTGGACCCCATCCACATTGACATGCTCCTGCATCCGCGGTTCGAAGACCCGGATGCCTACCAGAGCTCGGTTATCGCGAAGGGCCTCCCGGCCTCACCGGGTGCCGCTGTTGGCCAGGTGGTCTTCAGCGCCGAACTCGCCGAAGAGAAGAAGGCCGCCGGTCAGCCGGTGATTCTCGTCCGGATCGAGACCAGCCCGGAAGATGTCGGCGGCATGCACGCTGCTGAGGGCATCCTGACGTCCCGCGGTGGAATGACCTCACACGCCGCTGTCGTGGCCCGCGGATGGGGCAAGCCCTGTGTGGCCGGCTGTGGCGACATCGTCATCAACTACAAGGCCAAGAGCTTCACCAACGGCGAAGTCACGGTCAAGGAAGGGGACTGGCTCTCCATCAACGGCTCCAGCGGACAGGTAATCCTGGGCGAGCAGCCCCTGGTCAAGCCGGAGATGAGCGGTGAGTTTGCCGAGTTCATGTCCTGGGTCGACGGCTTCCGCTTCATGAAGGTCCGCACCAACGCGGACACGCCGGATGACGCGCGTGCCGCGCTGGAGTTCGGTGCTCAGGGCATCGGCCTCTGCCGCACGGAGCACATGTTCTTCGAGGGAGATCGCATCGATCACGTCCGTGAGATGATTCTGGCGGAGGATGAGAAGTCCCGCCGCGCCGCCCTCGCCAAACTGCTTCCGGTTCAGAAGTCCGACTTCCTGGGCATCTTCGAGGCGATGGCCGGCCTGCCGGTCACGGTTCGTCTCCTTGACCCGCCTCTCCACGAGTTCCTGCCTCACTCCGAGAAGGAGGAGCAGGAGATGGCCCGCAAGATGGGCGTCGACATCTCGGTGATTCGCGCCAAGATTGAAGCGCTACACGAGTTCAACCCAATGCTCGGCCATCGCGGTTGCCGTCTCGGGATCACCTACCCGGAGATCACCGAGATGCAGACGCGCGCCATCATTGAGGCGGCTGTCGAACTGTCCGAAAAGGGCGTCGACGTACTGCCCGAGATCATGGTGCCGCTCATCGGTACCGTGGAGGAGTTCCGGAACCAGAAGGCCGTCATCAACGCGACGGCCGATAAGGTCTTCGCCGAGAAGGGTGCCAAGGTGGATTACATGGTCGGAACCATGATTGAAATCCCCCGCGCCGCGCTCACGGCCGACAAGATTGCCAAGGAGGCCGAGTTCTTCTCGTTTGGGACCAATGACCTGACGCAGATGACGTTCGGCTACTCCCGCGATGATGCGGGTACATTTCTGCCGTACTACGTCGAGGACAAGATCCTCAAGGATGATCCCTTCCAGTCCATCGACGAGGAGGGCGTGGGCCAGCTGGTGCGCATCGGAACCGAGCGTGGTCGCTCCCAGCGTCCGCTTCTCAAGGTGGGCATCTGTGGTGAGCACGGCGGTGATCCTGCATCGGTGCACTTCTGCCATGCGGTTGGACTGGACTACGTGTCCTGCTCGCCGTTCCGCGTGCCGATCGCACGCCTGGCAGCGGCGCAGGCGTACCTGAATGCACAGGACAAGCGCTAGGCCTATCCAGCAACAATGCTGAGTTTCCGGGCGGGGCGACGGTCTTTGGATCGTCGCCCCGTTCTGGTTTTGGGTCGGCCGGGCCGGTGAAACCTGGATCCAGAGTTTCCGTCTACTCCATGAGCGCCAACAGGCTTTCAACCCAAAGAGACACCATGAGTGACGACACGACGAACAAGGATGCCTTTCACGACCTGAGAAAAGGCTTTGACGAGCTTCAGGTGGACGAACAGGCCCGCTTCCTGGTGGAAGCCGCCATGTCACTCGTGAGCCACGGAGCACGAGAAGCAGGCAACGTGGTTCAGACCGTTGTCGACGACATCGTGGAGAACATCAAGCGTGAGACGGAGGCCTGTGCTCCCGATGCGGACGAGGCTGAGGAGGAAGCTCCTGAGGCCAAGGCCAAACCCAAGGCCAAGCCTGCCGCCAAGAAGACTACCACGCGTAAGCGCACGCCGCGCAAACCGTCCGGTGACAGCGGAGACGCGGCCTAGGTGTCTGGCGACCAGTCCTGGGAACCCGAGGTCGACTTTGACCAGCTAAACC
>JABDJZ010000562.1 GCA_013003255.1 Rhodothermales bacterium | reverse complement strand
AGGGCCCGGACGGTCTCTGAGCCCAGCTTTCCGCTGGCGGCTGTCACTGCAATGGTCATTCAGTACTCTGCCCGCGGGGGCGTTCCCTCAAGTAGTGGACTTGTATCACGTTCTCGGCCCGATGGCGCCGCCAAAGGCGGCGATCTCCCGCGCATAGGATGCCTCAAACCCAAGCGCCGTTACCAATTCGGCAAGGCGCATGGCATAAACCGGGTTGGTCCCTTCCAATCCGCCGTCCGCCGGCAGGTTGTAGCAAACCGCCGCGACCAATTCGCCCGTCTCCAGCAATTCAATGCGAACGTCTTCGGCGGCATAGTCGCTGACACTGGGTTCAGCATACAGGTCGAGGGCCTCTTCGTCACGCAGGCGCATGGCAATCCCATACGTCTTGCTGGACGGTGACCTGACCAGCGTGGCCCTGTTGCCGATATGGATATGGTAGTCCGGCAATACGGCAGGTCCGACGTACTCCGGACTGAAACCCTTTCCGGTCAGCAGCGCCTGATCCATGAACAGCCCGTAGAAGAAAATGGTGGTCGTCGGCACTGCTCTCTCGGGTTAGGGCCATGAAGGCGCACTGCGGCCAGCCCAGACCCAGCCGATGTAGTCCAGCATCGGCGGTGCCTCACCGAGTTCTCGAATCCGTCTGGCCACCTGACCACGATGGTGCATGGAGTGAGAGGTAAGTTGATGCAGCGTGTCAGCGAGCGTGGTCGGCTCCGGCTCCTTGCCCAGAGTCCTGGCGAAGTACTTCGCCCAGGGGAGGATGGTGGCCTTGTCCAGAACGGATTCTTCCAGCGCGGCCAGGAAGGGGATCGCTGACTCGTGAAATGACATTCCCCACGCAGCGATTTCGCCGGGCGTTTTGAAATCGTCCAGGTTCCAACGCCGGAAGGGCAGCTCAAGCCAGACGTTCAGAAATGCATGCTGCGTTTCGTGGATATGATGCAGCGTCTTCCAGACTTGATCATCAACTCGTGTGGACTCCGCAGTCAGAACCGCAGACCACACCCTGGAATCTGCCCACTCCATGTGACGAAATACATCACGGATATGGCTGGTCATCATCTGGCCCCTCGGCTTGGTTACCCGCTATCATGGCTCGACGCGACACGATACATACCGTACAGGCCGACTTGCTATGTTTCGGCCGAATGCGTCCACCAGCCCGAGCACCCGCCTCCTCCCAGTCACTCCCGATGAAGCATGCCTGTTACCTCTGTCGTACCTGACCTCGACACATACAGCCTCACCATCACCGCGCAGTTCGCGGCGGCACGCGAGCGCCTGTGGGCAATCTATGCTGACCCGCGCCAACTGGAGCGGATCTGGGGCCCGCCTTCCCTCCCCGCGACCTTCTTGGATCACCAACTCACGGCTGGCGCCCGCTCTACCTATTTCATGACAGGACCCGATGGCCAGAAGTATCACGGCTTCTGGAGGGTGACCCGCGTGGATGAACCGAACGGGTTTTCCTTCGAGGACGGATTTGCTGACTCGGACTACAATCCGGTTCCGGATATGCCGGTCTCCGAGACCGACTTTACCTTCGAAGAATCAGACGGTGGGACGCGAGCCACCTACGTCAGCACCTACGCCAGCCGGGAAGCCCTGGAGAAGGTGCTCGAGATGGGTGTAGTCGAGGGCGCGACCGCGGCCATCAACAACATAGATGGGTTGCTGGGCGGGTAGGCGGGTAGGCGGGTAGGCAAGCTCGCCGGAAGCGCTACTCCCGAACCTCCATCCTGGCATTCATCGTGCCCCGATGGCCAGGGAACGTACACAGGACATCATACACACCGGGCTCCATCGGGGCAGTGAAGGTGATCACCTGGTGCGCATTGTGCTCCAACAGATCCGAGGCCACGAGCACATCTTCAGATTCCGGAATGAACTGAACGCCGAAGCCGTCCGCGCCGAGCGCATCAGCCGCCGCACCAATCGCTTCAAAAGACCCCGGCTCGCCGATCACGATGTTGTGCGGCAGGTAGTCGTGATTCTCAAACCACAGCTTGACCTCCTGGCCGGGACTGACCTGAAAGGTGTCCACGTCATAGCGCATCTCCTCGGTGACTGTCCGGATTACCACGGCGTCTGCGTCGGGCTCAGGCATGGCCGCCATCTCCGGAGCCGCCGCTCCCTCTCCGCGGACCGCAGCCTCGCTACCTGAGGACCGCGCCGCAGCCGGACTGTGATCCCACATGATCTGCACGGTCCGCGCCGCGATACGGGCGTGGGGCACCGGCGAATTGAGCACCAGGTCCAGCAGGTCCCGGTCAATGACATTGTGTTGCTGATGAAGCCATAGACCCTCCAGGATGTGATGTGCATCTGCCTCGGACGCAGGATCAAATCCCGATATCCACTCCTTGGCTGATGAAATCACCTCATCCGTGTCCCGTCCGGAGAGCTCTACCCGCGCACGGCGCCGAATGCCATTGATGGGATGCTCAAGGGCCTCCAGGAGAACTGGTATCGGCTCCCCCGCAATGGCGACATGCTCCGATAGCGGCCGCGACGGATTCGTAATCCGATAGATCCGACCATGCTCGTGATCCCTGTTGGGATCGCG
>JABDJZ010000517.1 GCA_013003255.1 Rhodothermales bacterium | reverse complement strand
CGGATGAACAGATTCGTGGTCCCGGCCATCACCGAGAGCGATATCCGAAACGGCGCATGGAAGGGCAGTTCGGCTGTGAATATGGAGACGCTGCGGACGGTCACGTGCGGGTGGGGAATCGGTTGGCAACCGAATGTAGCGCGAACGGCAGCGTGAATGGTCTTCACGCACTCCGCCCACTTGGTTTCGAAGTCGGGGGAGGGCGAGATTCGGGCCATGCGTACCCCCAAACCCTCCGGTTTTGCCGCCCTCATCGCTGTTATCGCGCCCGGCATGCTGGTGGCGGCGACCGGTGTCGGCGCCGGTGACTTGGCCACGGCCACGTTCTCGGGCAGCCAATTGGGCCTGGCCGTTCTCTGGGCCGTGGTGGTGGGAGGCCTGTTCAAGTTCACGCTGAATGAAGGCCTGGCACGGTGGCAGTTGGCAACCGGGTCGACCTTCATTGAAGGCGCAGTCCGGCACCTTGGAAAAGCGGTGGGCTGGGTCTTTCTCCCCTACCTCCTGCTATGGTCCCTCTTCGTCGGGACGGCCCTGATGGGAGCCTGCGGCGTGGCCCTGTACGCCATCGTCCCGGCATTTGAACAGGCGGCCACAGGCAAGGTGGTTTTCGGCATCGCAGCCAGCGCCCTTGGCTTTGGACTGCTCCGCGTCAGCGGATACCGGGGATTCGAGCGCATCATGGGCGTGCTCATTGGCCTCATGGTGATCACCGTCACGGGAACGGCGCTACTGCTCTGGCCCGGGGCCGATGCCTTCCTGTCCGGACTCCTGATCCCGTCGATTCCGGATGCCGGGGGGCAAGGCCTGATCTGGACCGTCGGACTCATGGGTGGGGTTGGAGGAACCGTGACCATCCTGTGCTACGGGTACTGGATCCGGGAACGGGGTCGATTCCGCACGGAAGACCTGCGGACCTGCCGGCTGGACCTGGCTGCCGGCTACGGGGTGACCGTTCTCTTCGGATTGGGCATGGTGGTGATCGGGGACTCCGTGGTGATCGACGGCGGAGGTGCAGACCTCTTGATTCGCGTGGCCGACGTCCTTGAGCCCCGCCTCGGGTTGGCTGGTCGATGGGTGTTCCTCGTGGGCGCACTCGCCGCAGTCTTCTCCAGCCTGCTGGGGGTCTGGCAATCCGTGCCCTACCTCTTCGCAGATGTCTGGTACGGACTCCGAGGTGGGGCTCCCAGCACGGACCTTATGTCCACCCGCGCCTACTCCGGCTATCAACTGGCCCTGGCCACGATCCCCGCGCTCGGGCTGTTCATCAGTTTTCGTGAGGCCCAGTTGCTCTACGCGGTGACCGGCGCCGCCTTCATGCCGCTTCTGGCCCTGGCACTCCTCATCCTGAATGGACGGTCCTCGCTCGTCGGCAATCTCCGAAATCGCTTCCTGGCCATCGGCGGGCTACTGGGCACCCTGGCGTTCTTCGCGTGGGCGGCGTTTCAGTAGGGCATTTATGAAGGACGGGCAAACTTTCAGGAGCCCCGTGTGTCACTTTTACAGACAGAGGCCGTAGTCCCGCCTTTCGTCCCTCAGCTTCTCTGCCCATGTACCGCCTTCTTTTCGCCGTCGCTTTTTTGGTCTTCCTTTCAGGATGCCGGATTGAAACTGATCGGAATGAACGCAGCTTGGAACGGGCTGAGGAACGCCTGGAAGAGGCTCGAGAAGAAGCGGCCGATCGCCTTGAGGAGGCACGTCGGGACGCCTCCCGAGAACTGGAACGGGCTTCTGAAGAGGCCGAACGAAGACTCGAGAAGGCCCGCGAGCAACTTCAGGCTGCGAGGGAGCGCCTCGATGATGCCTCGGAGGAAGTGGAACGAGGATCCGAGCGCTGGTCGCGCGAGGCGCGCCGAGAGGCCGAGGATGCCCTTGAGGACGTGGGCGTGGCCGAAAGCATCGGGCAGGTCCTTGAGGACGTAGGCAAGGCGCTGCAGAATGAGGACGGCGTTGAGGCTGTCTCTCCGAGTCGTCTGCGCGACTTCCTCCCGGACGAAATTGAAGGCATGGAGCGCTACAACACGGACTCGGACGAAGCCGGCCGATGGGGCATCTCGGTCTCGCACGCCAAGGCCAAGTACCGAAACGACGATGGAGACCGCCTGTCGGTTGTCGTGGCTGACCTGGGGACCCTTCGCGGACTGCTTGCGCGCAGCGAAGATCTACTGGACTCGTCCATAACGCGGCGAGAAGACCGGGACTACAGCCGCACCACCCGCATCAACGGCTACCCGGCCCGCATTGCCCGTGACCGGGACGGCCGAAGCGATGAATTCGACGGGGTCCTGATCGTGGAAAACCGCTTTGTCGTCGTGATGGAAGCTCGCGGAGACTTCGACGACGACATTTTCGAAGACGTTTTTGATGCCATCCCGACCAGGCGGCTCGCCCGGTTGGCCAACTAGATTTTTGCACGTTTCGTGAACGAGACACAATACTCGCCCCTACCGAATCGTCTTTGAGACATCGGACGCGCAACACCCTTTCTCACACTGATCGCTGCCCGCCATGGAAATGCCTACCAACCGCCGAGACCAACTTGTCATGGGATTGAGCATCTGCGCGCTCATCCTGCTCGTTGCCAACATTGCCACGTTTGTCAAGCAGCGTTTCCTTGATACGGACTCTACGATTCACCACACCTATGTGGTCTCGGGGACATCCAGCGATGCCGTTACGCTGTTCGGTGGGCAGGGTCACGAGTGGCACGTCAAGCACCGGCACGACAACGAAGTCTGGTCCGTTGGAGAGGACATTGACCGCAAACGTCGCCACCGCGCCCGCTACAAGTGGAGACTGCACGCGGATCATGTCGACCAGGTACATGCCGACGAGGTGGATGCGCTGATCGAAGAGGCACGCCGGGCTGCGCGGGCCATAGAGATGGATCTCGGGCTCCAGGAAATGCCCCGGCTGCACCTTGATTCCATTGATGGCGCGGTCGAGATAGAGGAATCCCAGGACGAGACCGGTCGCCACACGTACCGAATCGTGGTAAAGCCGGATTCAGACAGTCGGTAGGGTATCTTCGGCACTCACCAGGGTGCCAAACAGATGCTCGAATGTCAGGCGGAGGCGTTCGCCCTCCCCAAGGATCAACACTACCTGAATTGTGCCTACATGGCGCCGATTCCACGCCGCGTAGAGCGTGCAGGAATCGAAGCCATCGCCAGGAAGCGGGCCCCGGCAGCGGTCACGCCCGATGACTTCTTCCGGGACGGTGAGGCACTTCGATCCGAGTTTGCCGACCTCATTCACGCTGAGGACCCGGCGCGCGTCGCCATTATCCCGGCTGCGTCCTATGGGCTGGCAACGGCCGCCAGGAATTTGCCGGTTTCGCGCGGACAGCGCATTGTCACCCTGCGTGAACAGTTTCCGAGCAACGTCTACACGTGGACGCGCCTGGCCGCCGACAAAGGGGCGCTGGTGACCCACGTTGAACCCATCGCCGGACCGGATCGCGGACGGCGTTGGAACGAGCGCATCCTTGAAGCCATTGACCGCAACACGGCCGTCGTCGCGCTGCCGCATGTGCACTGGGCTGATGGAACCCTGTTTGATCTGGAGGCCATCGGGCGCCGGGCCCGGGACGTCGGAGCGGCTTTGGTGATCGATGGCACGCAGTCCGTCGGCGCCCTTCCCTTCGATGTGCAGCGCATTCAGCCGGACGCAGTGATCTGTGCGGGCTACAAGTGGCTGCTTGGACCCTACAGCATCGGCCTGGCCTGGTTTGGCAACCGGTTTGATAACGGCGTACCGCTGGAGGAAAACTGGATATCCCGCCGTGACAGCCACGATTTCGCGGGACTCGTCCGGTACCGGGACGAGTACGGACCCGGCGCCGCCCGCTATGATGTGGGTGAGCGCAGCAATTTCATTCTCGTTCCCATGCTTCTGGAGGCGCTCCGACTCCTGAACGGCTGGGGACCGGAGGCCATCCAGGCATACTGCCGAACGATTTCGCAGGCCATCATCCCCGCGGCAACCGAGCTCGGTTTTGAGGTCGAGGAGGCCGCCTGGCGGGGCGATCATCTCTTCGGCCTGCGCCTCCCTCGCGGGATGGACCCGGCCCAACTGAAGCAGGCCTTCGACGCGCGCAATATCTCGGTATCCGTCCGGGGCGACGCGATCCGAATCTCCCCGAACGTGTACAACGCCACAAGAGACGCGGAGGCGCTGGTCGAAGGATTGGTCAGCCACGCGCGCGCCCTGGCCTGAGCGGGCACGGCGATTGCACCTCAGGATGGCAGCGTTTCACAACCCGGTTACAAGCGTGTACACCACCCGATTTCGACTTTTCGTAACACTGACTGTCTGCGTCCTGCTACAGTTCGCCCGCCCCGCGCTGGGCCAATCGGACATCGTATCCCGCGTCCTGCAGCACTATTCCGAGTTGGAAACCCTCCAGGCGCGCTTTGACCAGACCATGACCTCTGATCTCTTCGATGAGCCGGAGGAAATCAGTGGATCCCTGTTCATGCGAGGGAAAGCGTACCGGATTCTAACCGGGACACGAACCATTGTCACCGACGGCGACACCTCGTGGATCTACGACCCCATTGAGAAGCAGGTGCTCATCGACAATCAAATCGAGGACGAGATGAGCTTCTCGGTACATCAGTTTCTGTATGCATTCGATGAGCGGTTCGACGTGGCCGGCACGGTCCGGAGCGGGAATTCGTGGCAAATCGAACTCTCCCCCCGGGATCCCGACGACTACTTTCGCCATCTTGAGTTGATCGTCAGGGACGCTGACGCACTCATAACGGAAATCCGGGTTGATGACATCAACGAAGTCAGCATTCGCATACAGCTCTCCGAGATCACGGAGAACCCTGACCTGGACGACGCCCTGTTCCGGTTTGACGTACCGGCCGGCGCCGAAGTGGTCGATCTTCGTTCTGACTGACTCCTGTTGAATCCGCGACTCAAAGCACAGCTCACCCGGGCGGGCAGCTTCGTGCTGGCCGGAGGACTTCTGTATCTGGCGCTGCGCGGCGTGGACTTTGAGACCGTGGGCCGTGACCTCCGGGAGGCCAACTACTGGTGGATCGGTCCCATTATCGGCGCAACCCTGCTGAGCCATCTCCTTCGGGCCTGGCGATGGACGTTTCTGCTGGATCAGATCCCGCCACGGGAGAAATCCAGGCCGGTTTCGCTGACGGACGCTTTCGGATCGTTGATGATCGGGTACATGGCCAACTACGTGGCGCCCAGGGTCGGTGAACTGGTGCGCACGGCCAACGTGTCCCGTCGCTACAGGCAACCCTTTGCCTCGGTCCTTGGTACCGTCATTACGGAGCGCATCCTGGACGTGTTCACCATGGCCTTGGCCATGCTGACGCTGCCGCTGGTCTTTGCCGGACAGTTGGGGACCATCCGCGACCTGCTGCTCGACCCGGTGATGGACCGCCTGCCTCACATTCCGTTCTGGATCTACGTGGTCGGCACCGCCGTCATGGGCGCGCTGGCCTACCTGTTGTATCGCTGGCTGGCAACCGGGCATTGGGCGCGGTTCGCGGCCACGCTGGGTTCCCTTCGCGACGGATTGGCAACCATCTGGCGCACACCCAGAAAGGCGGCTCTCGTAGTCTCCACTGTAGCGATGTGGTTCTGCTACGGACTGATGGCCTACCTGCCTTTCGTGATGTTCGGTTTCAACCAGGCGTTCGATGTCGGGCTCGTTGATGCCTGGGGGATCATGCTGCTGGGCGCGATCGGCGTGGTCATTCCCTCCCCGGGCGGCATAGGCTCATACCACTACATCACCATCCAGGTGCTGGTGCTGCTTTTCGCCTTTACCCAGGATGCCGCGGCTTCGTACGCCATCCTGACCCACACCGGGCAAATGCTCATCTACGTGGTCACCGGGGCGTTTTTCATTCTGCGCATGGGGTTCACACTGGAATCCGGAGGATCGGAGTCGTGAGCGGGCTCCCGTCCAAGGCCGGGGCGCTGCTGGCGAGTCTCCTGCTCAGTCTACCCGCGCAGGCCCAGTTCGTGTTTGATGCTCCCGTCCGCGCCTTTCCGGATCGCGTCGTGGACATCCGCGATGTTCGCGTTCAGGCTCGGCTGCTGAATGAGGACCGCCAACTCGCGGTGCAGATGAACGCCGAGGTTGTCGCACGAACCGGGAACGTGCTCCAGTTTACATGGCCCACCCACCGCGGCATGGTTGACTCCTTGCGGGTGGAGGCAGCCCGGGGTGACACGGCCCTGGCCGTAGTTCGCGGAGACAGTGTGGTGTTCAGCTTCTCCGAACCCTTGTCTACGGCCAGTCCGACCACGATCTCCATCTTTTTCCGACAGCAGGCCGGGCGCGGCATGGGGGTCCACGGTGATCCGGCTCACAAGAACGCCTGCTGTGTGTGGACCGAGCGCGCCTGGCTTCCCCTACCCGATGACCCCGGCGAGCGCTTTCAGGCGCGCCTTTCGGTCGAAGCCCCCGCGGGCTGGAGCGTTGTGGCGGGAGGCCGAAGAACGGAGCGCGATGGCGTCGTCCAGTTTGTGCCTGCCCGGTCCGTCCGTGTCCAGGACCTTGGCCTGGTAGCAGGCAGGTTCGACACCATCCGGGCCGGCATCGTCCGCTACCATCTGGCGGCCGACACGGAACCGCTCGAGGATTCGGACACTGAGCTTATCGACTCCGTGCTGGAATACGTGGAGCGCAAGTCAGGCTACCGGCCACCCTGGGACTCCGTGGACGTCGTCGTGCTGCCGCCCACCGTGCCAGCCATAACCTGGCCCGGCGTCCAGACGCTGCGATCCACTCATTCTCAGGGTCAGCCGCCGGAGTTGGATACCTATCATCTGGCGGCCTCCGTCGCGCGCCAGTGGACACACGGCGTTCTGGCCCCGGACTGGTGGACGGAGGCCTGGGTCAATGACGGACTAGCGGGCGCACTGGCTCTGACCTTCCTTGAGGAGGAGGGCGTGAGCGTCGAGAGGGTCCGCGCCCTACTGGCGGACATGTACTTTGAGGAAGCCGACTCCTATCAGAGACCCCTCGTCTGGGACCGCTATTTCGATCCCGCCAACCTGGACGATCAGCATGCCAGGTACAAGGGTCCCCTGGTTCTCCAGACGGTGAGCGCGCTGGTCGGACCGTCTGTTTTCTGGGCGACGATGCGTCGGCTTCTGGCCCGTCACGCGTTCGGTTCCGTGGACTCTGATGTCCTGCTGGCCCTGCTGGAGCCGGACGGCCCGGGATCCATATCGCGCCTCTTCGACGCCTACGTGTTTGCCGCCGGACACCCCGAGATCACCATCTCACCAGAAGTAGGCCAAGGTGGTGAGGAAGCCCGGGCGGCGATCACGCAAACCCAGGACCGGCCCCTGGTGCCGGGGGTGTTTCCGCTGGATACTGAACTGGAATGGCTGCCCTTCAACCAACCGGAGCGAAGGGGCATCAGCCTTGGGGATCGGGAAGAGACATTCGTTCTGACCAGCGCACTGCCGCCCAGATACGTAACCATTGACCCGGACGGTCATCACCTGCTTCGGATCAATCACGCCTTTGACCTCTCGGCAGTCTCGTCAAGACTGCGCTACGGAAGCTTCGCCACACGGTGGCGGGCGGCCGACGAGTTGGCTGGTTTTCCGGACGATCCAGCGATCACGCTGACCGTCCGGCTGGCCCTCCAGAGCGAGGCCGACGCCTGGATCAGAGCGCGGATCGTGCGCTCTCTGGGTCGGCTTCATCCATCCCCGGCCCACCAGCAACTGCTCGCCGACCAACTGGCAGATGAATCTCCGGAGGTCCGGCTCGCTGCAGCGGAGGGCCTGCTCCGGATGTACCCTGACGGAACTGCCAACGACGCGTTCGATGCCCTGGCCCGGCGAGAAACTGAGGCCCACATTCAGGCCTTGGCGGTCGCGTCGGTCCAGGGCGAAGAGGCCGAGGCTCTGGCTCGTTCCGCCCTGATTACGCCCTCGGAGGGAGACCTCGTGAGGGGGGCCGGGATTGAGGTTCTGGCCGGCCTCTCCCGACTCACGGGCGACGATTTTCTGGAACTGACGGACCCCGACCTTTCGGCCAGCCTGATCATACAGGCCCTCGCATCCGCCAATTCCGTCGAGACCGCACGCCCGCTGCGAATGCGAGTATTGGCGCTGATGGCTCATCCCGATCCCCGCGTGCGACTTGCCTCCGCGCAAGCGGCCCAGTCCATCCTCATTCCCGGAAACCTGAGCTCGGTCCAGCGTCTGGCCGAGGAGGAGTGGCACGGCAAGGTTGCTGACGCGCTCGCAGCCCTGGCGACGCTCCTCTCATCCG
>JABDJZ010000484.1 GCA_013003255.1 Rhodothermales bacterium | reverse complement strand
AGAAGGACAACGCTGAGGAGTAGCGCTCCGCCTAGGCCTTCTCGATCTTCCTCAGCGCCTCCCGCTTCGACAGACCCGAGAGCTCCGGATGCTCTTTCACGAACCGGATGACCCAATCGGGGTCCGTTTCAGCATAGGATCGAAGGACCCAGCCGATGGCCTTTCGAATCCAGAACGACTTCTCGTGCTGTACGGTCTCGATGGCCTCTGCCAGGTCGTCGACATTTGTCTGATCCCGGTGCTTGAGGTGCACGAGCAGGGAGGCGCGCCGCATCCACACGGAGGGATGGGCGATCCAGGCCGCGGCATCCGCTCTCCGGGAGGGCTCCTGCAATAGAATGGGACCGAGGAGTCGGGCGGCAATCCAATCGAGTGTATCCCACCATGTGGCCTCCGGGAGCAGTTCCTCATACAAGTCCCACCACTGAGGGCCTCGGTAGGCACGCGATGACTCGGCGATGTCCAGTGCCGCGTACTGTTCATCACGGTACTCACCCGCCCACAGAGCGCGCACTACCTCCTCGAAATCCTCCCGAGACTCAATGGGGTGGTCCTTAAGCGCCGCGCGAATCAACCGACGCCGCAGCGGGCTCTTGATCCCGTAGAAGGGCTGCTCGCTCTTCATGTATCGCTGAACGGCGGCGGCGTCGGCCTCACAGCCCTCGTCCTCAAACGATACTATAATTGCGCTGACAGCGGGATGGGCCATTACTTGATGTTTGAGAGCTGAGGCTTCCTAGTTTAGCACCGGGCAAACCAAGAATGCACCTGAGTCCCAGGCTGCTTGGGGCCCCGAACACCAGATCCAGCAAGACGGATGATCACTGCCCGCATTTCCTCCGAGACCATCCTGGCGCGGCTCCGCGCGAAGGTCGAGGCTGAGACCCCCATCATGATTGCGTCGGCCGGCAGCGGGTTGGTGGCGAAGCTTCTGGAGAAGTGCGGCGCTGACTGTGTCAACACGTTCTCGGGCGCCAGGCTGCGGGCCAACGGCATGGGCACGATGTCGATGATGTGGCCCATTCTCGACTCGAACAGGCAGACGCTGGACTACACGCGCGAGGACATCATGCCGGCCATGGCGGGCGATGCCTTTGTGTGCGCCTGCCTCAATGCGAATGATCCGTTGAAGGACATGCGTATGGTGCTGCAGGAGTGCAAGGACATGGGCGTGATGTCGGTGTCCAACATCGGCCCTTCGATCAGCTATGTGGACCACGATTCCGAGATCTACAAGGTGATGACGTCAGCCGGGATCACGCTGCAGAACGAGATCGACATGCTGCGCCTGGCTCGCGAGGAAATGGACATGGTGACTATCGGTCTGGCGTTTACGTTGGAGGACTCGATTGCCATCTGTCAGGGAGCCCAGCCGCATGTGTTCTGCTATCACGCGGGCACTACCAAGGGTGGGCTCTCTGGCTACGACAGTGGTCTGACCATTGAGCAGACGGCGGAGCAGACGGAAGAAGCATACCAGAAGTGCCGCGAGGTACACCCGGACGTGATCCTGATCGCGCACGGGGCGGCCATGCAGAACCCGGAGGATGCCCAATACATGCTGGACAACACGTCCGGCCACGGCTTTTGGACCGGCTCTTCCACGGAACGCATCCCGATAGAGCGTGCTGTGACCGAAGCCGCCACGGAGTTCGCCGGCCTCCGTTTCTCTCGCTGAGCCATCACCCCAACCTCCACAAGTGATGAAAACCATCGCCATCCTGGCCACGCTGGACACTAAGGCCGCCGAAGCTGATTTCATGCGCGCCCAGATTGAGGATCTGGGTGGCAGAGCCCTGCTGATTGACCTCTCCGTGGTGGGTGATTCCACGGTAAAGCCCGACGTGTCCAAGGAGGATGTGATGAACGCCGGCGGCAGTTCGCCGGCCGAGCTACTGGAAGACCCCAGCCGGGAGGCGGCCGGTCCGGTGATGGTTGCCGGTGCCACGAAGATCGTCCTCGACCTTCTGGAAACAGACCGGATCCACGGGGTGGTGGCCCTGGGCGGAACCCAGGGCACCTCAACCTGCGCGCCCGTTTTGCAGGCCCTGCCGTACGGCTTCCCGAAGGTGATGCTCTCGACGGCCGCATCCGGAGACACCTCACCGTTCGTAGGCATCAAGGACATCACCATGATGTTCGCCGTCAGTGACATCCTGGGGCTGAACGCCTTCTCCCGGAGGATCCTGGCCAACGCAGCTGCGTGCGCCTGGGGGATGGCGCAGGTTGAGCGAGACGTCACGACGTCGAGGGCCAAGGGAACGATCGGGATGACCAACCTGGGCGTGTTGACCAACGGCGCCATCCACGCCATCTCACTCTTCGAGGACGCCGGCTACGAGGTCATCACGTTCCACGCCATCGGTGCGGGCGGCGAGGCCATGGAGGCCATGATGAAGGAAGGCATCATCACGGCCGTGTTCGACTACGCCCTGGGTGAGATCGCCGACGCAGTCTTCGGCGTTCTGCGTGCTTCGGGGCCAGAACGACTGACCGTCGCCGGGAAGCTCGGTCTGCCCCAGGTGATATGTCCCGGAGGTGCCGAGCATCTGGGCATCCTGGTCTCGGAGCCGAACAAGGCGCCAGCCGGGTGGGAAGACCATCAGGTGGTCTGGCATTCGCCCTACGTGTTCGTGCCTCGCTTGAAGGAAGACGAACTTGAGCGGGTAGCCGCCTCCGTGGGTGAGCGACTGGCGCACACCTCAGGACGGGCGGCCTTCCTGATGCCGACGCAAGGAGTCAGTCGATACTCTGCCAAGGGCGGCGAACTCTACAACCCGGACCTGGACGCGGCCTATTGGAGATCCCTCAAGGACCACCTCCCGGAGACCGTTGAGGCAGAGGCCCTGGACTACACGGCCGAGGACCCCGCGTTTGTGGAGTACGCGGTGGAGAAGCTCATCCGGCTGATTGAGGACTAGGGGGTGCCGCAGGACGGCGGGCGTTGTGCTCCCGGCCTGAACATCCGGTCACAGCAGTTCAGCAGCGTGGAAGCGGCCTGACCAAGGCTCTGACCGTAGGCCAACACGCCGTCCTGATGCCCGCCCATGATGACCAGTTGCTTGGCGGGTCGATCCTTGGCGCGCAGAAGCCCCATGATCTCGTAGGCCATTTCAGGCGTGCCGTAGGTCACGTCCTTTGACGTGGTGGGAAGTCTGTCGATGTACTTGTGCCACAGCCCGGCGTGGTGGACGTGGATGACCGCGCTGATGGTTCGCTGGGCTTCGTAGAACGCGGCGTGCGTCAAGGACTCCGAGGAGGCGATGATGGGACCGCGACACCACAGCTTGTTTCGATCGAAATCGTAGTCCACCACGCGGGTGAAATGCTCCGGCCTCAACTCGCTGACGTTTCCCGTAGTCGAGCCCGTGATGACGAACTGCCGTGGCGGATTGTCGCGAACGCTGATGTTTCCGAAACCGATGCCATCAGGCAGGGCCCCGATCAAACCGGCGTCGTAGAGAATCCGGCGCCAGCGGTTGAGTGTCCCGAGCTTGTGCCAGGGCGTGGCGGGGCCGCGCTCCCACTCCGCATCAAACTTGATATAGCCCTCGTCGAGCACTCCTGCCGGTTCCCCTGATTCAGTCATACCGATAGTAGTGGGGCGGCCGTCCGAAAGTCCAGTGCTGCGATGCGGTCAAACAAGACGGAAGGGCCATATACTTACCGGATCACCCGCCCCTAGATGCCCTTGCTCCCTCGTTCCCTGCTACTGGCAGCAGTCTGTCTGCTGTTGGCCGCTCCTTCCCGTGCCCAGGACGCCGATACGACGCTGGTCCTGGACCCCATCGAAGTTACGGCTGAACGTTCCGTCTCGGCGCTTTCGGCGTCCACCTCCGCAATCTCCGTAGTGACTCCGCGCCAGCTTCGAACGCTCCCGAACCGGAGCGCAGGCGACCTTCTGGCCCAAGTTCCGGGACTCACGTTCCTGGATTTCGATGGGCTGGGCTATGCCCCCCAGTCGGTCACGCGGGGGTTCTATGGCGGGGGAGAGGCTGAATACGTGGTGGTGTTGCTCAACGGACGCCCCATCAACAACCTGGAGAACGGGCTTGTGAACTGGGAGCAGGTGGTGCTCGGGCCCGAGGCGCGCATCGAGGTCCTGCGGGGCGGATCCTCGTCCTTGTACGGAGACGCCGCAATTGGGGCGGTGGTCAACATTCTGGCTGAGGATCCCATTGCCCCGACACGAAACCTGACGCTCTCTGGCGGAACGCTCGGACACCTCACCGCCCGCGCCCATGCAAGCGCACCGCGTTACACAGTGTCCGGCAGCTTCAGCTCAAACGATGGATACCGGGATCACAGCGGGCGGAGCGCCGGCACGCTCGGAGGAACGTACCAGCTGGCTGACGCTGTATCGGTCCACGGGTCATTTACCACACGCGACTTCGACACACCGGGTCCACTTCGAACCGTGGATGTGGCGCTGGGTGATCAGGCCAGCCTGCCGTTCTTTCGCTACGACGGCGCCGCGGAAAACGACCTGCGCGCAGGCCTGGAAGGGGCCTGGGAGACGCCGGCCGGTCAGCTTGTAGCCAGCATAAGCGGCAACCTCAGGAACCAGGACCTGGTCCGCACGCTACCGTTGAGTGCGGAGTTCGCCGATACGCAGGTGCGCGATGTGGATGCGAAGACCCTGCGCGCTTCCGTGCAATTCTCGGAAGCGGTGCTGCCCATCGGCATCTCGAACAGGATCGTGATCGGCTCAGAAGCATCGACGGGCTCCCTCGACTCGCGATATACCGCTGTCGCCACCGGCGGAGAAGACGCCTATACCAGTGCATCCATGCCCGAAGGGGAGGAGCTGTCACGGGGCACCGCTACCCGCCAGGGCGCGGCGGCTTTTTCGCACCTCGAAGTCATGCCTACCCCTGCCCTGAAGGTGTCCCTGGGCGGGCGCTTCGACTGGATTCGTGATGGGTTCGATGGCGAAGGCGCCGAGGACGCAACGCACACCGCCTTCAGTCCGAAGGTCGGGGTTAATGCCAGGTACGTGTCCTCCGCGACCCAGGTCGGCCATGTCTACCTGAGCGCGTCCCGCTCCTTCAAGGCACCCACACTGGACCAGTTGTATGACCTCCGGGCGTTCCCCGTGCCGTTCCCGCCTTTCTCCATCCGCATCGCCAGCGATCAGCTGATTCCACAGGAAGGCGTGAGTTTGGAGGCGGGTGTCTATCACACGGCGGCCCTTGGCGAGGACCTGCTAGGCCGGCTCTCCGTGGCCGCCTATACGATGGATATGGAGAACGAGATCGACTTCTCCTTCGAGACCTTCTCCAACGTCAGCATCGGGAAAAGCCGGCATCGGGGAGTGGAGGCGGCGCTGTCCCTGGACCACGACGATGGAGGCTTCGGCTTTCTCAACTACACGCTTCAGGACGTGACCTTGCAGTCCGGGGACCATACAGGCAACCACGTCAAGGCGGTGCCTCGCCACTCGGTGTCGGCCGGGTTGTCGGCGCCTATCGGCCCGGTGGATGCGGGCGCCACGCTGCGCAGTCTCAACGGGATGTGGGTGGATGATGCCAACACCGTCGAACTGGACGGGTACGCCACCATGGACCTGCGCGTGGCCTGGACACGGCAGGGCTACGGAGTCACGCTGGATGCCTACAATGTCCTCGACACCCGCTACAACGGTACCGCCTACCCGGACCCCGCGGGCTCCGACGTCCTCTTTGTCTTTCCCGCCGCCGGCCGAACGCTGGTACTGGGACTCAGTCTTTCTCTCTGACCACGCCATGTCTCGATTAGCCCTCCTCACGGCCGCGTTGCTCCTTGCCGCCTGCGCGAGTACTACGCCCGAACCTGAACCCGAAAACCCCCACATGGTCTCCTACGTTGGTGATTCAGGGCCCGGCGTAGGGAAGCACATCGTCTTCCTGGCCGGCGACCACGAGTACCGTTCTGAGGAATTGCTCCCCGCGCTGGCTCGCATCATGGCCCGCCACTACGGGTTTCAAACAAGCGTCCTCTTTACGCTGAACGAGGAGGGCTTCATTGAGCCGGGTAGTTCCAACATGCGGGGACTGGAGGTTCTTGAAACGGCGGACCTAATGGTGGTTGGCCTTCGGTTCCAGGACTTCCCGGAGGAGGAGATGCAGCACTTCGTGAACTACCTGGAGCGGGGCGGGCCGGTGGTAGGAATCCGGACATCGACCCATGCCTTTCGAATCAGCGAGGGTCCGCACGTCAAGTACACCTGGAACTATGAGGGCGAAGACTATCCGCTGGGCTTCGGCCGTCAGGTGTTGGGCGAAACCTGGGCCGGGCACTACGGCACCAATCACGAGCAGAGCTCGCTAATCCTGTTGAACGAAGAGGAAGCCACGCACCCGATTCTCCGGGGGGTCTCAGGCGTTCACGTTCAGTCCGGGGGATACGAAGCACACCCCGAGCCTCCATTCACGGTCCTCGGCATCGGCCAGGTGTTGAACGGAATGAGCGCCGACGCGGAGCCGGATCCTGAGAAGGAACTGCTTCCCGTGGCATGGACCCGAACGTACCAGGGCGCTAACGGGACCTCGGGCCGGGTCTTCACCTCCACCCACGGGGCCTCCGAGGATCTGCTGAACGACGGGTTCCGTCGATTGATGGTCAACGCAGTGCTATGGACGGTCGGGATGGATGACGAAATTCGGCCCGATGGCCCCACGGATTTCGTCGGGCCCTTCAACCCCGTGACCTTTGCCTTTGACGGATACCGGATTGGTGTCCGTCCATCCGACATGGCCGGCTGGGATACACCCATCATGTCTACCGAACATCCCACCACCTCCCAGGACCAATGAAGAAGCTCTGCCTCATTCTGACCGTCACCGTCGTGGTGGCCGGCTGCAGCTCCGGGTCATTCGAGCTCAGCCAGGACGAACATATTGTGCTTGTCGGCAACTCGCTTGCGGATCGGATGCAGCACGACGGCTGGCTGGAAACGTACCTACAACTCGCCCATCCCGATCACAATCTGGTGGTCCGCAACCAGGGGTTCACCGGAGACCGCGTAGATCACCGGCCGCGCAGCAACGGATTTCCAACGGCCGGGGATTACCTCAATCTGTCCGAGGCCGATGTGATCTTCGCCATGTTCGGATACAACGAGTCATTCGACAACGACCCTGTTGGCTTCGGAGAGGCCATCTCGAACTGGGTCGACAGTACACGGACCCGGACCTACTCGCCTCGCGGCACTCCACGGATCGTGTTGTTCTCGCCCATCGCGCACGAGGATCTCGGGACGTCGAACCTGCCTGATGGCATGGAGAACAACGAGCGGATCGTCGCCTATTCGGAGGCCATGCGTGGTGCCGCTGCACAGCTGGGGGTGACCTATGTCGATCTCTTCAGCGCTTCGCAGGCGCTCTACGCGGATGCGAACACGCCCCTGACGATCAACGGCATCCACCTGACCGAGGATGGGAATCGGCAGATTGCGCAAGTGATCATGGACGAGCTCTTTGGTGGCACTCCCCGGGCTTCAGGCTCGCGAGTGGCCGAGGTTCGCCAGGCGGTGCAAGACAAGAATTGGCACTGGTTCAACCGATTCCGGGCCACCGATGGCAACGATGTGTGGGGCAGTCGCGCTAGCCTTGAGTTCAATGACCAGACCAACTTCGAGGTACTGCAGAACGAATTGGTGCAGCTGGATCACATGACGGCCAATCGGGACGCAGTCATCTGGGCAGCAGCCAACGGTGATAACATCGTCGCGGACGATTCCAACGTGCCGCCCCCCGTGGAAGTGGAGACCAATCTGGACGAAGAGCAGCTGCAGGGCGGCGTCTCCAAGGTGGGCCAGCCGGAATACCTGTCGGCGGAAGAGGCCATGGCCCGAATGCGGCTGCAGGACGGTCTCGCTGTCAACCTGTTTGCGTCAGAGGAGATGTTTCCGGAGATGGTGAACCCGGTTCAGTTGGGCGTGGACCCGGCCGGGCGCATGTGGGCCGCCACCTGGGCCACGTACCCCAAGTGGGAGCCGACCAAGGAAATGGATGACCGGCTCGTGATCCTGCCCGATGAGGACCGCGATGGGGTCGCGGACACCCTGATCACCTTCGCCTATGTCCACAACCCCACCGGTTTCGAATTCTGGAACGGTGGGGTGGTGGTTGCGGCAGTTCCCAATCTGCTCTTCCTGAAGGATACCGACGGCGACGACGTGGCCGACGTGCGGATCCCGATCATGGGCGCCTTGGGGTCGGCGGATACCCATCACTCGGCCAACAACTTCATCTTTGGCCCCGACGGGTTCATCTACTACCAGCGGGGCATCTTCAACGTGTCCAACGTGGAGACGCCCTGGGAGACCGCGCAGGAGAATGGTGAATCCGGCTTGTACCGGTTCAACCCCCTGACGCACGAGTTCAGCTTCCACGCACTGAATCCGCCGAACGCCCACGGCACGGACTTCGACTATTGGGGTTACCACTACGCCACGGACGCCACCGGAGGGCGCGCCTTCCAGGTCAAGCCGAATCGCGATGGTACTTTCGAGATGCGAAAGCTTCTCGACCACACCGTCCGTCCCGTCCCATCCAGCGGGATCATTTCGAGTGACCACCTGGGACCCCGCTTCGAGGGCAATTTCGTGATCCTGAACGTGATCGCGTTCCTGGGCGTGAAGCAGTACACCTTGGCCTTCGACACAGTGCTGGGCAACGTGGATGGCACGGAGACCGATGACCTACTGGTCACCGACGACCTGAACTTCAGACCTTCGGACTTTGAGATTGGTGACGACGGGGCTATGTACGTGGCCGATTGGGCCAACGCCATCATCGGTCACATGCAGCACAACATTCGCGATCCCAACAGGGATCACGAGCATGGTCGGATCTATCGGATTACGAATCCGTCGCGGCCGCTATCGGAGCATGTGGCCATTGCGGGGGAGCCGATACCAGTTCTCCTGGAGGCCCTTGAGCATCCCATCAACGGCATTCGGCGCCGTGCGCGGGTGGAGCTCTCCGGACGGGACACGGATGAGGTGATTTCTGCCGCCGAGGATTGGCTTTCGGGCTTTGATCCTGCCTCCGAGGCGGATGCGCATCACATCCTGGAGGGACTTTGGCTTCACCAGCAACACAACGTGATTGACCGGGACCTGCTGGATCTCGTGCTCAACTCCCCGGTGGCCCACGCCCGCATCGCCGCGCGATCCGTGGAGATCATGTGGGATGACAGTCCGGCTGCTGCCCGATCCTCAGGTAGTGTG
>JABDJZ010000450.1 GCA_013003255.1 Rhodothermales bacterium | reverse complement strand
GGAAGGCACTCGGAGACTATGATCGCGCTGAGGAGGATCTGACGGCGGTGCTGGCCGAATTCCCGGCGGACCGCGTAGTCCAGAACCAGCTCGGCCGGGTGCGCTACCTGATTCCCGGCTTCAGGAGGCCATAGGGCCCTTCGAGGCCGTCCTGGCCATCGATCCCGAGGATCTCATGGCCCACTACAATCTGATGCTACTCTACCGGGCACTCGGGGATGACGAGCGGGCTGGCGCCCATGAAACGCGCTACCTGCGCTACAAGGCGGACGAAACCAGCCAGTCACTGGCCCGCGAGTACCGGCAGACGGATCCGTTCGTCAACAACGAGTCGCTGCCGATCCACGAGCATCGTGGCGCGGAGGTGCCGTAGGCGTTACCGAGCCTCCTCGACCCTGACCTCCCCGCCCTCTGGTGCGACCACCCGGGAGACCGCACCGGACGCCCAGTGCACCACAAGGGAATCAACGCGCGCGGTACTTCCCAGCCCGAAGACTGGGTCGATCTGGGACTGGCCCAGGTAGCTCTCTCCGGCGCGCACAAAACGCTCCTGAACACCGGCATCGGTGAACAGGCGCACGCGGGCACCCTCCGGACGCCCGTCCAACCGGACGGTCAGGCTCTCTCCGGACGCATCGTTCCGAAGCAGGTGCACGGGCCCCCCGTTCTCGGTCAAGAGAAGGTCTGGATCGCCGTCGTTGTCGTAGTCCAGCCAGATCACCGCGCGGGCAAGCCACCCGGACGCGCCCTCGTCGGCCCCGGTCCAGACATCGGCGAATGTCCCGTCACCCTGGTTTTGAAAGGCGTGCGGCGGCTGACGGAACCGGATGTTCTCCTTCACCCGCTCAATCTGCGGTTGGACGTGCCCGTTGGCGGCAAACAGGTCCAGGTCCCCATCCAGGTCGAAATCGGCCAGCGCAATGCCGAAGGTCAGCGTCAACAGACTCGGCTGACCGATGCGGGATGAGGCGGCACGATCCAGAAATACGTCGTTCCCCAGGTGTCGGTACACGCCCATCATCTCGGAAGAGAAGTTGCCGACAAAGATGGTCTCCTCGCCGGTGTCATCCACCACCCCGGAGTTGATTCCCATGCCGGCACGGGCCCTTCCCCGCTCATCGAACGCCACGCCGGAAATGACACCCACTTCCTCGAACGTCCCCTGGCCCCGGTTCAGATAGAGTTCGTCCGGCTCAGTGTCGTTGGCCAGCATCAGGTCCGGCAGTCCGTCCCGGTTGTGATCAAGCACCAGGGCTCCGAGGGTTTTCCCAAGCGCCTCCCCGAACCCGGCTTCCTCAGTACGATCCATGAAGGTGCCGTCACCGCGGTTGAGGTAGAACTGCCCCGGTGTGCCCGGATACAGTTCGGGCGTGCAGTACCCCTTGTTCTGCCCGTCCTGCGAACAGTAGATGTCCGTCTCGGAGGTCCAGTCCACATACTTGCCGATGTAGAGGTCCAGCCAACCATCACCATCCGCATCGAACATCGCCGCGGCCGTGCTCCAGGCCGCCTCTTCCGAGACGCCCACCTCCCGGGTCACATCCACAAATCGACCGGAGTCGTTGCGAAGGACGGCGTCCCGGCCCAGGGACGTGTAGACCAAATCCGCGTCGCCGTCACGGTCCAGGTCGCCGGCGATCACCCCAAATCCGTAAGGGGCCAGCCCGCGCGGCTCGGCTGACGGCTCCCGCACGAAGGTCCCGTCCCGCTCGTTCATCCATACCTGCAGAGCCGTCTCGGAGGACTCGCCCCATCCCCCACCTGCCACCAGGACAAGGTCCTGCCAGCCGTCGTCGTTCACATCCACGACCGCGGCGCCGGCGCCCATCGTCTCTGGGAACCAGAAATCACCCGCGGCACCATTGTAGTGGCTGAACCCGGCAAGCCCGGCCTGCTGCGTGACCTCGGTAAAGAGGATGGAACTTGCAGGCTCCTGGGCCGGCTCTTCTGCGCTTCCACATCCGGTCAGCAGCATGAGGCCGGACACGAGAGCAAAGGTCAATCGATGCATTTAGCAGGGAGTTTTCGGGGTAAACGAGCGAGCGCGGCCGCAGTGCCACCCTCGTTGCCTACCTTCACAGCGAGTAAAGACCGGTGGTACACATTGATTCTGATTCTGGAGCCTGATGTCGATGAGACGGGGCCCGAATATCGTCAGCTTCTGAACTTCCTGGACGGCATGTCACCGGACATCCAGTACCGGATGCACCAGGAGCAGGGAAAGGTACAGCGACTGACTGAGGTCTACCTCATCGGCGATACCTCCGTCCTGCAGATCGACTCGATGCGGACGCTGCCCTGCGTGGAGCGGGTCGTCCGCATTTCAGAGAATTACCGCGTACTCGGCCGCCACCGTAACGACGAGCGCCCGGTGCATTTTGACTACCAGGGCCTTCGATTCGGGCAGGATACCCTGCACGTGTTCGCCGGGTTGTGCGCTGTGGACACGCGCGAGCACGTCGACATCATGATGCGCGAGCTGGCTGCGGCGGGTCAGCAGTGCACCCGGATGGGCGCGTATAAACCGCGCACCAACCCGTACTCATTTCAGGGCCACGGCAAGGACTGCCTGCCTTTCGTATTCGAGTTGGCCGGCAAGCACGGGATCAAGGTGATCGCCATGGAGGTGACGCACGAGGGTCACGTCGATGAGATTGACGCGGCGCTCGAAGAGGCGGGTCGCCCGACCGGAGTCATCCTCCAGATCGGTACGCGAAACACCCAGAACTTCGAACTGCTCAAGCGGGTGGGCAATCAAACCCGCTACCCGGTGCTCTTCAAGCGGGGGTTCGGCATCACCCTGGACGAGAGCCTCAACGCCGCCGAATACCTGGCCAGTGCCGGCAACCGGCACGTGATCTTCTGCCTTCGGGGGATGAAGACCAACCTGGGCGATCCCCACCGCAACTTCGTGGACTTCTCCCACGTGCCCGCGGTGAAGGCCCTGACCCGGATGCCTGTATGCATTGATCCGTCACACTCCGTGGGCGGCAGGCGGACCGGCCCGGACGGAATCCTGGACGTGATGCACGTCACGGCCCAGGGGGTCATCGCCGGAGCCAACATGGTGCTGGCCGATTTCCACCCGGCGCCCAGCAAGGCACTGGTCGACGGGCCGCAGGCGCTGCGGATGTCAGAACTGGGCCACTTTCTGGAGGACATCCAGATTGCACGCGAGGCATTCCTGGCCCGGCAGGCGCTGGCTCGGCGACAGGAGGCCTGAGGAAGCAGAACGGCCACCGGTACGGCGCAGCGTTGCCACCGCTTCAGCCTGCCGCAAACACTGCTGCCACCAGTTCCCTGGCCTCGTCCTGGATGCGTCCGAGGTGCTCCGCATCCCGGAAGCTTTCCGCGTAGATCTTGTAGATGGCCTCGGTGCCACTGGGCCGTGCGGCAAACCAGCCGTTTTCGGTAACCACCTTGAGCCCCCCGATGGATGCACCGTTGCCGGGTGCGCGGGTCAGCTTGGCCAGAATTTTTTCGCCGGCCAGCGTATCGGCCGACACGTCCTCCGGTGACATCGAGGATAGCACGGCCTTCTGCTCCGTGTCTGCCGGAGCATCCACGCGGGCATATACCGGCGCTCCGAATCGCTCGGCCAGCGCCGCGTAGTGCTCAGCGGGATTCTTGCCCGTGACCGACGTGATCTCCGCGGCCAGCAGGTTCATGATGATGCCGTCCTTGTCCGTGGACCATGGGGATCCGTCCTTCCTGAGGAATGACGCCCCGGCACTCTCCTCCCCACCGAAGCCCAGCGAACCGTCCACCAGTCCGTCCACGAACCACTTGAAGCCAACCGGGACCTCGCGCAGCTCCCGTCCAATGAGCGTCGCCACACGGTCAATCATCCCGCTCGAAACCAGCGTCTTGCCGACAGCCGCACCTTCCGGCCACCCTGATCGATTGGAGAACAGGTACTGGATGGCCACGGCCAGGTAGTGATTGGGGTTCATCAGGCCCGAAGGCGTAACGATCCCGTGCCGGTCAAAGTCCGGATCATTGCCGAATGCAATGTCAAAGCGGTCGGCCAGCTCAATCAGCCCCGCCATCGCAAATGGACTGGAGCAATCCATGCGGATCTTCCCAT
>JABDJZ010000445.1 GCA_013003255.1 Rhodothermales bacterium | reverse complement strand
GTCCAGGTGTTGGTGCCCCGCATATCGAACGGTGGCAGCACGGCGCCGCCGAGGTTGTCACCAAGCGTAATGGTGCCTTCAGCCGGGAACTCGGCTGGATCCCACGTGAGGACGATATCTCCACCACCGGTGGCCTTCTGCCACCTGAGGGTCCACTGCGCCTCGACGGCCGTGTTGTCCCTATGGTCGGCGAGAAACTGATCGGCAGGACTCTCAAGGCGGGCATCAAATGAGCCAGCTGGCGGCGCGGGGGGCGCCAATTGGTCAAATGAAGCGTCCAGCCCGTCTGTGGCTCCGGGCCGCATTCCGAAGGACAGGCTGGTAGATCCGATGCCGTCGGTAACGTCAAGCCCGGCGGAGAAGTCCGGTAACGTGGGCGTCGGCGGGCCGAAATCCCCGACCTCGAATGCCCATTCGAGAGAGCTTCCTGATGCCGGGTCAATTACGCGCCAGTACCAGTCGCCAGCGATCAAATCGAGGGTGTGACCCGGTCCAACATCTTGTGCGGAGTGCGTGATCGAGTTGAAAGTAGCATCGGTAGTGACTTCCAACGTCACCTCCGACGAGAACGAATCCCAGAAGAACGGGACCAACCCAGGAGCCGCAAGTCCGCCATCGGCAGGGGATGCGAGTAGAGGGGCGGGAGGTGTGGCGGTCACTATCCTGAAGATCGTACCCGGTTCAGGAAGATCCTGGTTGAACAAGAGTGGGTCCGCTGTTGTGTCTCCACCATTCCAGTTGACAAACACCATTCTTCCGAAGACCTCTGGCCCAAGCCCGGATTCGCCGTCGCCGCCCAGCGCACTCGAAGCCCAGGCATCGTAGCCTGCAGTTCCAGGTGACATGTCGGTCGGGTGATACCAGTAGAGCCAGTCTGTCTGCGGATCGTTCGATCCTCCCGACACCTCATGGTCTACCGCCCTGAGCCCAAATCCATCATCTTCCCAATCCAAGACGGCCGGGATCATCCGGATATCATCGTCGGGACTGTCCAGATCCGTCCCGATATTCCAGATTTCGAACGGCAGTTCTGGCTGGATCAATCCACGGCTGGAAAACCGGAGGTATCCGAGGCTGGATCCGGTGAAACGTACCTCGTACGAAAACGGAAGAATGGCCCCAACTCCAAAGCGCACGCTTCGACTGACAAAGTCGTCATAGCTTGAACGGGATCCATTTCCTCCAGTGTGGATCAGCCACTGGCCGTCGCCAACCTGTTGGGAAGCGCCTGGCCGCTCGGGCACAGGGAAGCCTCCAAAGTCAGCGGCAGCACCGGTGGGCGGGTTGATTGCTCCAGCTCCATTGGCTGTCGCCAGGAAGGCTGCGATGCCCTCCAGTCCCGCAAAGTCCACTTGGCCTGTTGTGAACGTATTCGTCTGCGACCAAGGACCGTAGCCACTCACGTTCTGGGATCTGACCCGAAACGAGTATGTCTCATTGGGGGCCAAACTGGCACCCGTTGAGGTGCCGGTGACCTCGAATTCCGTCACAGAGGACGGGTCCGCTGCGGGCCACAACTGTACCTGGAATTCCGGGAATCCACTCGCCGAGTCCCAGACAAGGGCCGTTCCCAATGCGACCCCCGTCGCTCCGTCCGCGGGGGAAAGCAGGTTGGAAACTTCAGTTGGTGGAGGGGTGGTAGCGCCACTTCCAACTACATCTTGCGGAGTGAGTCCCTGAAGGCGCGAGGCGGCCGCCTTGAGTTGCACGACAGAATCGAGATTGTCTGCCCCGAAGGCCGTCACGACGGCGAAGAATATCTCAGTCTCACCGCCAGCGGGGAGGTTAACCGGTCCAATTCCAGTTGTGAATCGTCGGTCGGCCGGCGAAATGGCATTTCCTAGTCCGTCGAAATCGAATTCGGACCAGTACCCGGGCGGGGTGCCCGAAAACATGAAGTTGGTGGGGGTATTCGAGAAGTCTCGTCCGTTCCCGCCCTCGGTAGCTTGTTGGCCATCCTTCCAGCGACCCTTCATGTAATTGTACATGTCTGCACCAGTGCCAGGATCACCAGTTACGCCACTCCCATTGGTGAAGAACATGAATGAGGTGAGCCCCAGCATTTCACCGGGCTCATCAATCGTCCCGTCATCGTTGTTGTCGATTCCATCGGCATCAGCTATCGGGCTGCCGAGTACCACGTAGCCGACTGCTGGCGGGGCTGTTCCATAGCCCTCGCCGCCTTCATCATCGTTGTCGGCATTGTATACAAAGGCCAAGTTCAACGCAGGATCGCTGCCGACATAGTCATCCTGAAAATTGCCCAGGTCAGGATCGGAGAATATGCCGAAGAACATGTCCTCGATAGGCGTGTCGTTTTTGTTGATGATCCGATAGCGGTAAAAGGTGGTATTGTCGATATCGGGGTTTGAACTGGAGGCAGCGAAGGCGGTACCGTGTACCTCGACTCCAAGCGGCGGGGTGCCTGAACGGTTGTGCGTGTTACCGGCGTCATTCATGACCCAGAAGATCGACTGATCGCCAAGAAGCTCAGGCCGGTCACCACCAGCCAGGTTGTAGTTGCCGGGCACCCCATCTCCGTCAACTACTGGCGCGCCGAGTTCCCATGGCCAATTGATTACGGCGGCTGCCGGCTCTGTGCCCAGCTGGAGCGCGTTCAAATCGCGGTAGGCAATATCATAGGCGCGGTCAAACGGAGCGCAATCCCCTCCTGAGGCAGCAACATCGTGAGGACCCGCCCAGAATTCGTACGGACCGTATGTCGATCCAGCAACGTGGAGTGTGCCATCGCGCATTCCTCCGATCCAGATGCCAGAGGCAAAGATGGCCTGGGCGGGACCTCCCTTGGGAACGTTGTAAATGTGAGGCGAACCTCTCCAGAAGAGGCTGCCGTTGTTGAGTATTCGAGCCCGGACATTGTTCGCGTCCAAATACGCTTCCGCAACGGCTGGGGCACATGTTCCTGTTTGGGCGGATGCTGGATTGGCCAGTGCTGCCGCAACGAGCAGGCCACCAATCAAGGAGAGAGT
>JABDJZ010000428.1 GCA_013003255.1 Rhodothermales bacterium | reverse complement strand
GGCAATCACTGACGGGCCAGGACGTTGATCTGCCCGCTCTGGAAACCAGCCTTCAGGGAGTTGTAAGTGCGGCTGGAGCACCGGTTAGTGCCGCGGAAGTAATCGTGGCCTCCGGACATGGAGATCGGTTCACCGTCGTTCGATCCGACGGACAGCTCTCGCTCCCCGTGCGTCCCGGGAGCACGCTGTCATTGACCACGAAAGCAGATGGTTTTGAGACCGCAGTCCAGCCGGAGCCCGCTATTACGGGTGGTGAGGCCAGAACGGTTGCCATCGAACTCATCCCGGCGTCGAGTCTGATTCGCGGCGTCATTCGGAGCGAGTCTGGTCAGCCGGTGCCGGGTGCGACGGTGGGAACCGACCAGTTGGCCACCGAATCGGCCTTCGACGGTACCTATGTGCTCCATCTTCCGCCCGGGAGTCGCGAGGTCAGCGCGTCCGCGCCCGGATTCGGGGCGCAGCGTCGCACAATCACCCTGGCCCTGGGTGAACAGCGGGATGGCATTGATTTTCAGCTGACCCCGGAGTTCGCCCAAGTGGTGATCCAGATTTCGGGCGCAGCAGGCGCAAGCATTTCAGGCGCTGTCGTCACCGTTGAGTCCCAGGACCTGATCCAGACTGCGGTATCGGATGCCTCGGGAGGCGCTCGTTTGGTCGACCTTCCGCCAGGGACCTACTCCCTCGGCGTCGCCGCCGAGGGCTTCGAAGACTACCTGAATCCCGAACTATCCCTGGTTGCCGGCGCGACCCGGCAGGTCCAGGTCATTCTGGTGCCGCGCGAGTCGGATGTCGTGGGGCGTGTCGTGGATACGTCTGCAAACGGAGTCCCCGGCGTACACATTGAGGCGGTATCGAGTGGCACCGTCTTATCGACAACGTCCGCGGATGACGGTCGATTTGAACTGAAGGGCGTGGACCCCGGACCCGTGGACATTCGGTTCGAGCGGGAAGGCTTTGAAGCTTCAGTCGTGAGCGGAACGGTACTGGTGGTCGGTGCCAATGACCTCGGCACCGTGACGCTCCTCCGGCACGCCGGGTCCCTCGCGGGGACCGTGACCGCCAGCGCCGACGGGCGAGAACTGTCAGGCGTCCGCGTCACAGCCATCGGGACCAAGGCTGCATCGAGCACCACTTCGACGGACCAGGGACGCTACACCTTGTCCGGACTACCACCCGGCTCCTACGAGGTCGAGGCAACGCTGTCCGGATTCAGGCGGGCGGTTGCTTCGGTGGACATAGGTCCGGGTTCTACGCTGGACCTCCAACTGGTCGAGGCCGATGGGAGCATTCGTGGGCGCGTGCTGGACGAAACCGGGGCATCACTTGGCTTTCCGGTTCGTGTGGCGGCGTCGGCCGCAAGTCGCGTAGTCGCCGTCATTTCGGAGGAGGACGGGAATTTTGTGCTCACGGGGTTGGATCCCGGGGAAGCTTGGACGATCCGGACCGAGATCAATCGGCCGGGCTATCTCAATGCAACCCGCGAGGTGTCATTCCCCGACGCCGGGAATAGCATCGTTGACGCAAACCTGACCGTGCCGGTCCGAAGGGCCCGCATTGAGGGCAACGCCGGAATCGCAGACGCAGCCGTGCGACTGGTGGACCCGTCCACCGGCGAGACCACACGTATAGCACGCACCCTTTCGAACGGCACCTACGCCTTCTCACTACTTGCGGCCGGGGATTACACGCTGGTGCCGGTGAAGGAGGGCGTCTCGTTCACGCCTCCCAGCATCACGGTCTCCGTATCCCAGACGGAGACCCGGTCAGTGAACTTCACGGCCGTGGCCCAGGTCGGCGCGGTTCACGTTCAGGTGCTGAATGTCCTTCGCCAGCCCATTCCTGGTGTCGCCGTGGTCCTCGGTAGTACGAATGGACTCGTGGTGCGATCAGGTACTACCGATCTGTCGGGTCTTGCTCGGTTCGAGGGCCTTCCGTTGTCCCTGACCTACTCGGCACGTCCTTCGCTCGCCGGATTCTCGGGTACCCCACGTTCGCAGTCCATCCTGATTGACGCGGCGGAGGCGGTACGTCTGGAGTTCACCATGATCGAGTCTACAGGACGGATTTCGGGATCGCTGTCCAGCCAGGAGGGAGCTCCACTGTCCGGCAGTGTCTCGGCGCTGGATACCGAGACAGGGATCCTTTACCGTACCAACGCCGACGCCGGGATCTTCCTCCTCGAGCAGTTGCCCGGTGGCGTGTATGACCTGACCGCGGTCGCCCCCGGCTTTCGAGAGGAGGTCGTCCGGCTCGTCTTGGCAGAAGGAGAGGACCGTACCGGGGTAGTGTTGTCCCTTCGTCCCGCGAACGTTCGCCTTCAAGGCCGTGTCCTCTATCGGGGTGAAGGCCTTCCGGGCCTCACGGTCATCGCCAGGGCCCGCACTGAGCAGCAGGCCGTCACGGATGCGGGCGGCAATTACGTATTCGCCAATCTTCCCCTGGATGCCCCGGCGCCGGATACCACAGTTTACACGCTGACGGTCCAGCCGGAGGATGGGGATGCCGTGAACCTGACGGTCTTCCTGCCCGGCGATCGGATCGGACAGGTTGTCAATGCGGATGACATCGTCCTCCCCTCAGGGCAACTGACGGTGATCGTGACCGATGGCGTGCTACCACTGGCCGAAACTGCCATTGTAATTACAGGAGAGGGCGGGGCGTCCCAATCCGGCGTGACGGACGCAGACGGGCGCTTTGCCACGACACCGACGCTGCAGGCGGGCGGCTATCGCATTTCGCTCTCCCGCGACGGATACCTCCTGCCCTCCGGGGGAGCGCTTGAGCCGGACCTGACCGGAGACACCGACGCGATCAGCATCCCGGTGGCGCTGCCTTTCCGACATGACCCCGTCGAGGTGGCTGCCTCGAATGCCGAGACCAGCATTGCGATCGATCGCGCGGACACGGTCGATCCCGCGGCCGTCACTGGGTCGCTCACCTACACCGTGCGCGGGGTGACGGAGACGCTCCCCCTTGTGTCGACAGGGGGGACACTCGCGGCCGCCGTGCCTCCTGCCAATGGTGAGGAGCCCATCCGATACGCGCTGGCTGTAACCTGGAATGGACTGACGTACCGCTTCGGTCCGCACACGGTGATCCCCCGAACGCCCGGGAAACTCACTGCGCTGAGGATCGAACCTTCTCTGGCCGGAAATCGGCTTCGGGTAGGGGACACCTACTCGCTGCGTGCTGTGATGCTGGATGGAATCGGATCAAACCTCTCGGACAGGTTTGCTCCGGGTGCCGGCGGGCGGGTTCAATGGTCCGTCGTGGGAGACCACGCCACTATTGTCCCTGATCCAGCCGATCCTGCGCGCGCGGAATTGACGGTGGGGGGTCAGGAGTCCGTCCGGTTGGAACTCACGGCGGTACTGGCTTCCACCCAGCTGTCCGAGGTGGCGAATTTCCAGGTTGATGACGAGCCGCTCAGTGCCCTGACCCTCAGTTCACCCGTACCTGTGGTGGGAAACCAGGGGCAGGGAATCCAGCTGAACTACCGGGCACGCCTGGAGGACGGATCCGAGCAACTGATTGGAAATGGACTGTCCTGGTCCGTGGTGCCGCCGGGAGCCGGGCGCGTTTCGGCCAGCGGCGTCTTCCATCCCGAGGATCCGGAAATGATCGGGCCGGTGACGATTCAGGTTCTCGACCCCGCGTCCGGGAAAACTGCGGAGACCCGCTTCTCGCTGGTCCGCGAACTGGCGCCGGGTGAGGGCGCGTTGTTACGTGGATCCCTTGGTGCTGACCTTCTCCTTCCGGCCGGGGCCATCCCATTTGCCTCAAGAATCGGGTTGTCCTACCCCGCGCTGGCAGGACCCAAGCGCAATGCCACGGTAGACGGCGTACGATTCACCGCCGGCGACGGCCTGGTTAGGTATTCGATGAGTTCAGACCGTGCACTTCTCGGCGATTCGCTGCTTGCTGATGCCCGGATAGAGCTCGTCGCCGATGGCTCACTGCGCCTACTGGAAGGGGAGCGGTTCATCGGGCAGTTCGTGTCCGATCGCCTGGCGTGGCGATTGCTGCCCACGGAACGCCTGGGTGATAACTACTCATCATCGGCGGTTCGCCGACTGGCAGAGTTCACGGTTCTTGCTGCCAATGAGGGTCTCGGCCTGCGCAACGTAGCCGTCCTGCCGTCCCCGTTTTCGCCTGACCTGGCACCCCTCAAGATCGGCTTCGTCCTGACCTCGCAGGAGTCGGCCGCCTCGGTGTCCGTGCGGGTGTTCAACCTCCAGGGAC